>JAVJPD010000487.1:0-3784 GCA_040216475.1 Rhodospirillales bacterium | reverse complement strand
CAGAAACGGGATGTATTCGAGGGCATCGAGCCAGTCGGCGTTGTTGACCATAACCGCGTCCGCCGGGCCGTCGCCGAATTTCAGATATTTCGCGAATACGTTCTTGATCCCGGCCATGTTCTTGGCGATGTCGTCCTCGCCGAGCAACTGGCGGGATTCGTCCTTGCCGGACGGGTCGCCGACCTTCGACGTGCCGCCGCCCATCAGCACGATCGGCTTGTGCCCGGCCATTTGCAGGGCGCGCAGCAGCATGATCGAGACCAGGCTGCCGGCGTGCAGGCTCGGCGCGGTGCAATCGAAGCCGATGTAGGCGGTGACGGTCTTGTCGGCGGCCAGGGCATCGAGGGCGTCTATGTCAGTACACTGATGGAGAAAGCCGCGCTCGGTGACGGTGCGGATGAAGTCCGATCGGTAATGGGTCATCGGCGGGTTGCCCTTAAACGCGCGGCGTGGAATTGAAAGTCATGGGTTGAAGGCCATTGGCTCTTGCCGGTGGCGCCGGTCAATATCACAATCGCCCGAAAGCCACAACGTCCGCACCAATCTAGGGAAAATGATGACCCCAGGCAAACCGTTGACCGCCATCGGGCTGATGAGCGGCACTTCCATGGACGGCATCGATGCCGCCCTGATCGAGACCGACGGCGAGCGGATCGAGCGATTCGGCCCCGTGGGGCATACGCCCTATGACGAGGATTTCCAAAACCGGTTGCGGGGGGTCCTGGGTCAGGTGCCGGCGGAGTGCGCGGACGAGCCGGATGTCGCCGCCGAGCTGACCCGCAGACATGCCGCCGCCGTGAAGCGGCTCCTGGACGAGAACGATATCGGCGCCGCAAGCATCGACGTGATCGGCTTTCATGGTCACACCGTTCTGCACCGGCCCGAGCGCCGCGAGACGTTTCAGATCGGCGACGGCGTCTTGCTGACGCGTGAGACCGGCATCGCGGTGGTGAACGATTTCCGCGCCGCCGACGTCGCGGCGGGCGGGCAGGGCGCGCCGCTGGCGTCGCTCTATCACGCGGCACTCGCGCGCGATTTGGATAAGCCGCTGGCGGTGCTGAACGTCGGCGGCGTCGCCAATATCACCTGGATCGGCGAGGGCGGCGACTTGCTGGCGTTCGATACCGGGCCCGGCAATGCCCTGATCGACGATTGGGCGCGGCGCACGATTCATGAGCCCATGGACGAGGGCGGCAAACTGGCGCGCGCGGGCAAGTCCGATGCGGGCGCTTTATCGGAACTGATGGCGCATCCCTATTTCGAGGTACCGCCGCCGAAATCCCTCGACCGGCTGGATTTCACGTTCGATGCCGTGGCTGGGCTGTCGCCCGCGGACGGCGCGGCGACCCTGACGGCGTTCACCGCCGAGGCGGTCAAAAAGGCGCTCGTATTTTTACCCGCGTTGCCGACAAGAGTTCTCGTGTGCGGCGGCGGCCGTCATAACGGAACGCTGATGGATTGTCTGCGCGCCGCCCTCGGCGTGCCGGTCGCGGCGGTGGAGGACGTCGGCTGGGCGGGCGATGCGCTCGAAGCGCAGGCGTTCGGCTTTCTCGCCGTGCGATCGGTTTATGGTTTGCCGTTGACGGTGCCGGGCACCACCGGCATCGATAAGCCGACGACGGGCGGCGTGCTGCACCGCCCGTAACGGAGACAGCCTTAAGCGGCTTCGGTCAGGGATTTGTCGAGATAATCCGCGAAGTGCTTGCCGAGCGCGTTTATGTGCTCCTGGAAGAAATGATCCGCGCCGCTGACCGTGCGGTAATCGAGGGTGATGTTCTTCTGGCTGGAAATCTTCTCGGCCAGTTTATCGACCGAGGCGGGCGGAATGAGATCGTCGTTGCTGCCGTGGATGATCATGCCCGAGGACGGACAGGGCGCCAGGAACGAGAAATCGTGCATGCTCGCGGGCGGCGCGACCGCGATGAAGCCGCCGATCTCGGGGCGGCGCATCATCAACTGCATGGCGATCCAGGCACCGAAGGAAAATCCGCCGATCCAGCAGTCTTGTGCATTGGGATTGATGCTCTGCATCCAATCGAGCGCCGAGGCGGCATCGCTCAGCTCGCCCTGGCCGTTGTCGAAGCGCCCTTGCGAGCGGCCGACGCCGCGGAAGTTGAAGCGCAAGACCGAGAAGCCGCGGCTCGCGAAGGTCTGAAACATCGAATAGACGATCTTGTTGTTCATGGTGCCGCCGTGCTGCGGGTGCGGATGGAGCACCAGCGCGATCGGGGCATTGGGCTGCTTGGAATGGGTATAGCGCCCCTCGAGGCGCCCTTCGGGTCCGTTGAAAATGATCTCTGGCATGGTTTTCCGCTGTCTCTTCCGATGTTCGCGCCCGGCTCGGCACCGCCGGGGCCTGCCCTGGGACGTCACCGGGCGTTGACCCGGGCGTTGACAAGGGCGTTCATGTGACCGCCTCGGGGCCCGCCCCGGGGGGCATAATGCTCAAAAATGCCCCCGAGCAAAGCCGTTTTCTTGATGAAATGACTCCAGTGTCCTATATACTTGAAATTAAACGAAGTTGCGCGGCTTGCCCAGGCCCCGAAAGGGGCCTTCCGCGCCGGCTTTAACCGGGATTTAGCGAAACTAAGATATTCTCAAGGCCATGATTTTCAAGAGGCTCCAGGAAGATATCCGCGCCTTCATGGCGCGTGACCCCGCCGCCAAGTCGCGGCTCGAGGTCTTTTTGTGCTATCCGGGCCTGCACGCGCTGCTGTTTCACCGGCTCGCGAGTGTGCTGTGGCGGCATCGCTGGTTTCTGCTCGGACGCTTTATTTCGCACATCGGCCGGATGCTGACCGCTATCGAGATCCATCCCGGCGCCGAGATCGGCCGGCGGTTCGTGATCGATCACGGCACCGGCGTCGTCATCGGCGAAACCGCGGTGATCGGCAACGACGTGACCGTGTATCACGGCGCGACCTTGGGCGGTATTTCGCCGTCGGTCGATTCCGCCTCGCAGGCGAACGTCAAGCGCCATCCGACGTTGGAGGACAACGTCATCGTCGGTTCGGGCGCGCAGATTTTGGGCAACATCACCATCGGCGAGGGCGCCCGGGTCGGCGCCAACGCGGTCGTCACCCGCGATGTGCCCCCCGGCACCACGGCGGTCGGCATTCCGGCGCGGGTGGTGATGCCGCAGGATAAATCCAAGCCGAAGCAGTTCGAAGCTTATGGCCAGCCGGTCGAAGGCTGCCCCGATCCGGTGTTGCGCACCATCGAGGACTTGCGCGGCCAGGTCGCACGCCTGATCGAGCGGGTATCCGAGCTCGAGGCGCGCCAGGGAATCGGTACGGACGACACCGCGCCGGACGAGGTCAAACCGGCGGCGGGCGGGCGGTCTTAAAACGCCTCGGCCGTTCCGTACGGTATCCGATCTAACGCCTCTGTCATGTTTTCCGGGACGCATCGATCATGAACGAGCCTGTTTATCTCGACCACAACGCGACGACGCCGATCCGCCCCGAGGCGCAAGACGCCGCGACGCGGGTCATGGCGCTGCTCGGCAACCCGTCGTCCGTGCACCGCTTCGGGCGCGACGTGCGCAGACACATCGAGGACGCCCGCGAAAGCGTCGCCGCCTTGGTCAATGCCGAGCCCGCAGACGTTGTGTTCACGAGCGGCGGCACCGAAGCGAACAATCTGGCGATCCGCGGCGGCCGGCGGAAACGCGTTTTGGCTTCCGCCGTCGAGCACGTGTCCGTGCTGGACGCGGATGCCGGTTTGGAGCTGATCCCCGTCAATCCGAACGGCGTCGTCGATTGCGCCGCGATCGAGGCGATGC
>JAVJPD010000486.1:0-2064 GCA_040216475.1 Rhodospirillales bacterium | reverse complement strand
GCCGTTGGTGATCGGCATGTTGAAGGCCTGCGCCAGATGGCCGACCTTCACCGTTTCGGTGTATCCGCCGCTCCACACCGGGTTCGGCTGTACCAGATCGATGCCGTGGTTGCAGATCAGTTCGCGGAAACGCCAGCGGTTCGGGATGTTCTGGCCCGCCGAGATCGGAATCTTGGTGCTCGCGCGCAGCTCGCCCATGTTCCAGCTGTCGAGGGCGTACACCGGTTCCTCGAACCAGGTGATGTCGCATTCCTCGATGGCGTGGCACAGCTTCTTCGCCGAATGCGGATCGGTCATGTAGTTGGCGTCGATCATCAGGTCGCGGTCGGGGCCGATGACGTCGCGCACGGCGCGCACCCGCTGGGCGTCCTCGCGCCAGCTTTCGGTGCCGTCGCTGACCACCATCTTTAAACGTCTGGTGCCGGCGTCGACCTGGATTTTGGCCGCTTCCTTGAGCTGCTCCAGATCGTATTGCGCGAAGCCGAAGGTGACGTACATCTCGGCGTAATCCCGGTGGCCGCCGCAAAGCTGCGCGATGGTGCGGCCTTCCTTCTTGCCGCGGATGTCCCAGCAGGCGATGTCGATGGCGGAGAGCGCGGTCGTCACCACGCCGGTCATGGCGCGGTTGTTCATCTTCCACCAAACCTCGTCGTGGATGCGTTCGGTCTCGCGCGGGTCGAGGCCGACGAGGAGGTTCTTGAAGTCGTGGTTGATGGCGGTGACGGTCGAGCGCCCCTGATAGGTGCCGCCGCCGATGCCGTGGCCGGTGATGCCTTCGTCGGTCATGACCTCGCAGAACACGAAGTTACGCGAGACGGTCGGCTTTTTGAACACCGGCACGTCGACGACGAGATTGTGAAAAGAGGCTTTGATATCCGTGATTTTCATACTGCGTACCTTCCGTAATGAATGATCGGCTCTAAATCGGCGATGCGGCCGTATCCGGGCGCCGCCGCGAAAACGCGGGCGGACCGCCTCGATGGCGCCTCGATGGCGCCTCGGTGGCGCCTCGATGGCGCTTCGATGGCGCGTGGGTTTTCGGCTTGTGATCAGCCATTGGAATCCTCCCGGGCCCATCGGTACTTTGGCCGGGATTTGTTGCTGTGATGGGCCCCGGGCAAAGTACCGGCGGCTTTGGGGTTTGGCAAGGGCGCGCGGGAATGGACCGGAGGGGCGCGGAACGCACCGCCGCCGCGGCCCGGGAATCCACCCCGTGAATTCGCCCCGGCAACCCCCCCCCCCGGCACCCCCCCCGGCAAACCCCCCGGCAAACCCCCGTGACAATTTCGCGGGGATGGGTTAACACCGGTGCCGGATTGAATGCCGGATTGAATGGACGTTTCGAGGGAGGAAACGAGGATGGCCGAGAATTTAAACAAGAAACTCAAGAGTTTGCTGGCGCGGCGCAACGCCATGCTGGTGCCGGGGTGCGCGAACGCCCTGACGGCCCGCCTGTCGGAAGAATTGGGTTACGAGGCGGTGTACGTGACCGGCGCGGGCGTGACCAACATGTATCTCGGCATTCCCGATCTCAGCTTCATCACCCTCGATCAGTTGTGCGATCACACCTCGGCCATGCGCGACGCCGTCGAGCTGCCGATCATCGTCGACGCCGACACCGGCTTCGGCAACGCGGTCAACACCGAACACGCGGTCAAGCGGCTCGAACGCGCCGGCGCCAACTGTATCCAGATCGAGGATCAGTTGTTCCCGAAGAAGTGCGGCCACTTCTCCGGCAAGGCGGTGGTCGAGAAGGAAGAATGGCTGTCGAAGATCAAGGCGGCCGTCAACGCGCGGCACGACCCGGACCTGATGATCATGGCGCGCACGGATGCGCGCGCCTGCACGTCTTTCGAGGACGCCGCCGATAGGGCCCATTCGGCCTTTGAAGCCGGCGCGGACTTCCTGTTCGTCGAGGCGCCGCAGTCCTTGGATGAAATCAAACGAATTCCCAAAATCGCCGATGCGCCGTTCATGATCAATCTGGTTTACGGCGGCAAGACGCCGATCCTGGGCCAGAAGGAACTCGCCGACATGGGCTACGCGATGATCCTGTACGCCAAC
>JAVJPD010000485.1:0-1675 GCA_040216475.1 Rhodospirillales bacterium | reverse complement strand
CCGGGTCGAGGTCGCGGTTCCGAACCCCGACGGCAAAATCGCGGAAGGATTGACGACGGAGCTGCATATCCCGACCGAGAAAACGCGCGCGCACCTGATCAGCCCCGCCGTGTTGACCCTGTCGGATGCCGGCGCGCTCGGCGTGAAGACGGTCGATTCAAACGACACCGTGCGTTTTCATATCGTGCGCTTGGTCGCCGATACCGCCGACGGCCTATGGGTGAGCGGCTTGCCCGAAGAGGTCACCTTGATCACGGTCGGCCAGGAATTCGTGCGCGCGGGCCAGAAGGTTCGCCCGAAGGTCATGGCACCGCCCGCACCGCTCGGTGTGCCTGAAGACTCTCATCCGATAGCCGGCAGGTCTTCATGAGCTTGATCGACGTCGCCATACGCCGTTCGCGTACGGTACTCGCGACCCTCGCGCTGATTTTGATCGCGGGTTCGGTGGCCTACGTCACGATTCCGAAAGAGGCGGAGCCGGACGTGAACATGCCGGTCATTTACGTGCAGATGACCCTCGATGGCATCTCGCCGGAGGACGCCGAGCGTTTGTTGATCCGACCGATGGAAATCGAGCTGCGCCGCATTCAGGGGGTCAAGGAAATGCGCTCGAGCGGTTACGAGGGCGGCGCCAGCGTGACCCTCGAATACGAGGCCGGCTTCGACGTGAACGCCGCCTTGAACGACGTGCGCGCCAAGGTCGATATCGCCAAGGCCGAATTGCCCGAAGAGGCCGAGGAGCCGGTCGTCCAGGAAGTCAGCTTCGAGATGTTCCCGGTTCTTCAGGTCACGCTCTCGGGCGCCGTGCCGGAACGAATCCTGTTAAAGAAAGCGCACGAGCTGAAGGATCGGATCGAGGCCATCACCAGCGTGCTGTCGGCGGACATCGCGGGCAACCGGGAGGAAATGGTCGAGATCCTGATCGATCCGGTGAAGATCGAAAGTTATGGATTGTCGCCGGAAGAGGCGATCTCGATGGTCGAAAGCAGCAACATGCTGGTCGCGGCGGGCGCGCAGGATACCGGCAAGGGGCGGTTTTCCCTCAAGATTCCCGGCCTGCTCGAAGACGCCTTCGACATCATCAAGCTGCCGGTCAAGGTCGACGGCGATTCCGTGGTCAGGGTCGGCGATATCGGCGAGGTGCGCCGCACCTACAAGGATCGCGAAAGCTTTGCCCGCGTGAACGGCCGGCCGGCGGTGGCGATCGAGGTCGCCAAGCGTTCGGGTTACAACATCATCGAGACCATCGAAAAGGTGCGTGCCCTGGTCGAGGCCGAGCGCGGCGCGTGGCCGCAGGCGCTGCGCGAAAACATCCATATCGCCTATTCCCAGGACAAGTCCGAGAAGATCCGCACCATGCTGCAGGATCTGCAGAACAACCTGACGGCGGCGGTCCTGCTGGTGATGATCGTGGTCGTCGCGGCGCTCGGCGTGCGCTCGGCGGCGCTGGTGGGATTGGCAATTCCGGGATCGTTCCTTGCGGGTATCCTGGTGTTGTCCCTGTTCGGCTTGACCATCAATATCGTGGTGCTGTTCGCGCTGATCCTCGCCGTCGGGATGCTGGTCGACGGCGCCATCGTGGTGACCGAATATGCCGATCGCAAAATGATCGAGGGCGAGCCGCGCAGGAAAGCCTACGCCATCGCCTCCAAGCGCATGGCCTGGCCGATCATCG
>JAVJPD010000484.1:0-1125 GCA_040216475.1 Rhodospirillales bacterium | reverse complement strand
CGGCCATGGGCTCCTCCCTCTATGTAATCTTGTTCGGCCTTGATTTCGGCCCGGTTTTCGGGGGTTGGTCCGTTGCGGAAACCCCTTATGCCCCGGAACCTCCGGGGGTCTTGAAAGTTTAGGGCATTTATCGTTCACTAGGCACCATCAATCGCGCTTTTGGGCATCATTACCACCTCAATTATTAAGTACCAGACCATCGGAGGGTTTGACCGTGGACAGTTTCGGCAGCTTTAAAAAGAAGAAACTCGGGAACAAGGAAGTCGGCTATTACAGCCTCAAGGCGGCCGAGGCCGCCGGGCTGAAGGGCGTTTCGCAACTGCCCCATTGCCGCAAGATCCTGCTCGAGAACATGCTCCGCAAGGAGGACGGCGACATCGTCACCACGGAGGCGATCCGGTCCTTCGTCAAGGGCGCGCCGACCACGGTGCCGTTCTATCCCGCCCGCGTGTACCTGCACGACCTGCTGGGCCTGCCCCTCATGGTGGAACTGGCCAGCATCCGCGACGCCATGGTCGCCGCCAAGGCCGATCCCGCGCTGGTCAACCCGACCATTCCGGTCGATCTCATCATCGATCACTCCCTGATGGTGATGTATTCGGCGAACCCGGATTCGCGCACCAAGAACGAGGAAATCGAATTCCAGCGGAACCGTGAACGCTTCGCCCTGGTGCGCTGGTGCCAGAAGGCGTTCAAGAACTTCCGCGCCATTCCGCCCGGCAAGGGCATCATGCACCAGATCAACGTCGAACACTTGGCGAAGGTCGTGTGGCTGAACGAGGACGACAAAACGCCGATGGCCTATCCCGACACGGTGCTCGGCACCGACAGCCACACCCCGATGGTCAACGGCGTCAGCGTCGTCGGCTGGGGCGTCGGCGGCATCGAGGCGGAAGCCGCGATGATGGGCCGCAAGGTCAGCTTCTCCGCGCCCGACGTGCTCGGCATCAATCTGTCGGGCTCGCTCAAGCCGGGCGTGACCGCGACCGATCTGGTGCTCACCATCACCGAAATGCTGCGCAAGTACGGCGTGGTCGACAAGTTCGTCGAATTTTTCGGCGCGGGCCTCGACAACCTCTCCGTGCCCGACCGCGCGACGATTTCCAACATGGCGCCCGAGTACGG
>JAVJPD010000483.1:0-2773 GCA_040216475.1 Rhodospirillales bacterium | reverse complement strand
AGCCCGGCGACATCGAACGGATCGTCGCGCACCTGCCGAAATACAGCGCCAGGACGGTGGACAACCGGGCGGTGCCCAATATCAGCGTGCAGCATTTGATCGCGCTCATGATCGTCGACGGCACGGTCACCTTTCATTCGTCCCATGATTTCGCGCGCATGCAGGACCCCAAGGTCGTCGCCGTGCGCAAGAAAATCGATCTCAAGGGCGTGCTTGCCCTCGAAAAAGCCAAGCCCGCGCGCCAGGCCAAGGTCGAGATGCACCTGAAGAACGGAAAGAAAGTCTCCCGGCACGTGCGCGCCGTGCGCGGCACCGCCGCCAATCCGATGACCCGCGCGGAAGTCGAGGCCAAGGCTTTTGACCTCACCGCGCCGATCCTCGGCAAGACCCGCGCGAAGAAACTGATCGAGGCGATCCGGAGCCTTGAAACAATTAAGAACGTCCGAACCCTGCGCCCGCTCCTGACAGCTTGAGGAAACACGATGATCACCCATGAAGTCCGTCCCGTAAAAAAAGGCGAAACTCTCGATAAGACCGAGCAGCTCGCCTGGAAGCTTGCCGCCGCGGCGACCGATCCGACGCCGAACGATCCGGAGGCGGTCGACATGGCGATCAACCGCATCATCGACAACGCCGGCGTCGCCATCGCCGCGATCAACAACCATGCCGTGGTAAACGCCCGGGCCCAGGCGTTGACGCATCCGCGCAAAGACGGCGCCACGGTTCTGGGCATGCCGAACGATACCCGCGTGCATTGCGAATGGGCGGCCTGGGCCAACGCGACCGCGGTGCGGGAACTCGACTTCCACGATTATTTCGGCGGCCTCGACTCAGGGCACCCCGGCGACAACATCCCGTCCGTCGCCGCCGCGGCCGAGCAATGCGGCGCGACCGGAGAAGCCCTCGCGCGCGGCATCATTCTCGCCTACGAAACCCAGATTTCGCTCGCCAAGGGAATCAATTTCAAGCGCCACGGATTCGAACACCTCAGCAACGTCGGCCCGGCGGTCGCCGCCGGGGTCGGCTCCATGCTCGAACTTGAAACCGATGTCGTCTATCAGGCGATCCAGCAGGCCGCGCACGTTTCGCCGACCGTCCGGCAAACCCGCAAGGGCGAAATCACCAGTTGGAAGGCCTACGTGCCGGGGCACGTCGGCAAGCTCGCCATCGAAGCATTGGATCGCGCCCTGCGCGGCGAGAAAAGTCCGACGCCGATGTACGAAGGCGAGGACGGCATTCTCGCCCGGCTGGTCGGCGGCGAAACCGGCCATGTCCCGGTTGCCGAACCCGGCGAGCCGAAGCGCCAGATCCTCGAAACCTTCACCAAGGAACATTCGATCGGCTATCACGGCCAGGCCATCGTCGACCTCGCGTTCAAGATGCGCGACCGACTCAAGAATTTGGAGAACATCGAAAGCATCGTCCTGCACACCAAGCGCAACACACACAACATCATGGGCTGCGGCTCGAACGATCCGCAGAAGTACGATCCCAACGCCAGCCGCGAAACCCTCGATCACAGCGCCATGTTCGCCTTCGCCGTCGCCCTGCAGGACGGCGTCTGGCATCACATCAACAGCTACCGGCCCGAGCGCGTGCACCGGCCGGATACGATTACCCTCTGGAAGAAAATCTCGACGGTCGAAAGCGAGGAATGGAACCGGCGCTACGACGATCCGCCGCCGCTGCTGCGCGATCACGGCGCGGGCGCCGTCGTCACCTACAAGGACGGCACCGTGATCACCGACGAACTTCCCATCGCCAACGCGCACCCGCGCGGCGCGCGGCCCTTCGGGCGAACCGAGTACATCAACAAGTACCGGACCTTGGCGGAAGGCATCGTCGAGGCGGCGGAAAGCGAACGCTTCCTCGACACTGTGCAACGGCTGACCGAACTGAAACCGAACGAGATTGCCGGGCTGAACATCCGGGTCGATCCCGGCAAGCTCGAAACCCACAAGCCGGCGAGAACGATCTTTTGAGTCCTCGCGAATTGAATGAGCTAATTTTCAATTTTACTAAATGTCCCATCTTCTTTTGGAACATATTCAGTGCATTTGAAAATTCCCTCTGGCAATTTATGCTTAGCCCAAATGTTATGAACAACAACCGGTTTTGCTGCATTACGAACATAACATGCCGCACTCGTTGTCCTGTGCTTTTCTGGCGACCAAATTCCATTTAGACCATAATGCAAATCAACGTTTTGCACTTTTGGGTCACGGCTAAAAACAGCAGTTAAATCCCCATAAAAAGCCGATATAAATGCTTCATCTTCAGACGCAAAAATATCGTTATGATAAATCATTAGGAAACATGGAATATTTTTTGCCAAACACGCATCTCTAAATTGTTGATTCGCTCGATCAGAAATTCTTCGAATTTTTTTAACATTCGAAAGCTCAGTAGCCCCTCCAATTCCTGATAAACTTTTGATCGAAAACTGGTCACTCCCAGGAAATAAGCGTAAAGCAAGAAGGAAGTCATCGCTAAAGAGCCCCAATTTATCGGGCATGATTTCAGAAACTTTGCCGTCGGAGGAAAAAACTTTAGCTGGAATTGAAGGGTTTATTTCTTCACCGATATAAGGCCTGCCATACTTTCCCGTAATAGACTGGCAACAATAAAAAATTTCACGCCCAGCATCTCCCTGAGCAACAATCTTTATAATATTTCCATACACAGGTGCATTTGGAATAATTACAAAAATTTTGGAATATTTTTCCCTAGATTGGTTAACTTCATTATATGCGTCGCTTGTGATGCTTAAAGA
>JAVJPD010000482.1:0-1874 GCA_040216475.1 Rhodospirillales bacterium | reverse complement strand
CCCTTTTGGCCATGACTCGTTTCATCGCCACGACGTACGGAAACAAAGGCATTCGCGCTAACACCCTGGTGCCCGGTGGCGTTGCCTCGGGACAGAACGATGTCTTCGACAAGAAATATTCTTCGCGCGTGCCGCTCGGTAGGATGGCACAGAAAAACGATATCGCTTCCGTCCTGTTATTTCTATGTTCTGATGCTAGCGCCTACGTCAACGGACAAGACATCGTCGTCGACGGTGGCCTGTCGGCATGGTAACCCACGCAGCCAACTTACGTATCCGTTATGAGCAAGCCTAAGATCATCGCCATGGTTCCAGCGCGTGCCGGCAGCCAACGGTTGAAGCTCAAGAATCTGCGCCTGCTCGGCGGAAAGCCCGTCATCGGATATACGATCGAAGCCGCCAAGAACGCCAGCGTGTTTGATCGTATCGCGGTTAACTCCGATCATCCGATTTTCGAAAAAATAGCCGAACGCTACGGCGTCAAATTTTACCTGCGCCCTGAAGAGCTCGGCAGTTCGGAAACAAAATCCGACGACGTCATCGCCGATTTCATGGAACAGCATCCGGGCGACGTCCTGGTCTGGGTCAACCCGATCGCGCCCTTGCAGCCCGCCGAGGAAATACGCGATGTCGTCAATTATTTCATCGAGGGACAGTACGATTCATTAATTACGGTGAAAAACGAACAGGTACACTGCGTAATGGAGGGCAGGCCGCTCAACTTCAATCCGCGCGAGCTGTTCGCGAAAACCCAGGACCTGACCCCCGTGCAACCATTCGTGTATTCGCTCATGATATGGCGCTATGAATCGTTCATGGAAAATTATCGCAAAGACGGATACGCCTTGCTGTCCGGTAAACTCGGGTATTATGCCGTCTGCCGCGAATCTTCGGTGATCCTGAAATATGAAGACGACCTGAGAATGGCGGAAGCCCTTCTGGAATCGAAGAAGCACACGTCCAAAATGCCCCAGTACGATCCGGTATTGGAAGACCAATAACATTGTTCGCGACACAAGCTCTGCTTTCCGATCGCTTTGCCGATAATGGGCGAACGGGCACCCCAGTCGGCAGGTTGCTTAAACCGCTGATTCGAAGAATCAGCGATACGTTTCGCCGCAGCAAAACAGCGCGAAACGAGCGGGAATCCTGTCCCCTTTGCAAAGAAAACCAAACGTACGCGATTGCCGAGAAGGATAGGCACGGCATTCCCGTGCCGACTCAGGTCTGCAAGAGCTGCGGCTTGGTATTCTCCGGGCTTTGTATGACGGTCGATTTCGCCGCCGCTTATTACCAAAACGACGCCCATCTGTTCAAGGCAACCGATGCAACCGTCGACGAACTGTTTCAACGGCGTATTGCACCTGATTCCTACGCCTGGAGCCGCCACCGTTTCGTCAAAAAGACCCTTGGAAGCGACTACGACAAAATCCGGACTGTCGTCGAGCTGGGTTGCGGTGACGGATGCAATCTTTATCCCTACCACCAGGACGGTAAGAAGGTGATCGGTTTCGATCTCGACCAGAACCGGTTTGCCGCCGGCCAGCGTACTGGACTCGACCTTCGTGTTGGCGGCGTCGATTATTTTGCGTTGTCCGGCATTCGCACCGATTTAGTCATTCTCTCGCATGTCCTCGAACATATGCACGATGTCGATCAAACCCTTGGAACGATCCGCGACGGCCTCAGCGGGAACACTTATTTGTATATCGAGGTTCCCGGCATCGAGGGCCTGATAAAACCAATGGATGAATTTAGTGGCGTCGATGGCTATCAGACGTCGAATGATCTTTTAGGCTACCTTCAATTCGAACATAATTTTTGCTTCGACCTCTCGACTCTGACGGCTTTTGCTGAACGCAACGGCTTAAAGC
>JAVJPD010000481.1:0-2377 GCA_040216475.1 Rhodospirillales bacterium | reverse complement strand
TCCGATCGCCGCCATCGGCGCCGACTGTGCGCACCGCAACCGCATCGCCGGCATGCATTTCTTCAATCCGGTTCCCTTGATGCGCCTAACCGAAATCATTCGCACGCCGTTCACTGATGACGGCGTGGTCGATCTGCTGTGCGAAGTCGCCAAGCGCATGGGCCGCACGCCGGTCCGGGTCAAGGACAGCCCCGGTTTTCTCGCCAATCATGCCGGGCGCGCCTGGTACACCGAAGGCCTGCGTTTGGCGCAGGAGCAGATCGCCCCGCCCGCGGACGTCGACCGGATCGTGCGCAATGCCGGCAACTTCCGCATGGGGCCGTTCGAGTTGATCGACCTGGTCGGACTCGACGTGAATTATCCGGCGAACAAATCGATCTTCGAGGATTTCTTCAACGATCCTCGCTACCGACCGAGCCTCGATCAACGGCTTCTGTTCGAATCGCGCACACTGGGGCGCAAAAGCGGCCGGGGCTTCTACCGCTACGACGAAGACAAAACCCCGCTGATCGATCCCGAACCGGACATGCCCGAGACCCTGCCGAAGAAAGTCTGGATTTGGGGGCACGATAAGGCCGCCAAGGCCAAACTCGCGGCCCTGGCCAAAGCCGCCGGCGTCACCCTCGACACCGCGAAAAAGCCCTCGAAAGGCACGCCCGCGCTGCTCGCCCCCCTGGCCCAGGACGCCACCGCGTGCACCCTCGCCGCAGGCGCCGATCCGGCGCGCTCCATGGCCGTCGATACCCTGTTCGGCTGGGAGAGCCGCCGCACGGCCATGACCCCGCCAGGCGCCGACGAGAACGCGATTCAGCCCCTCCTGGCGCTGCTGGCGGCGGACGGCACTAAGGTGACCCGTATTAATGACAGCCCCGGCTTCGTGATGCCGCGCCTGCAGGCCGTGATGACCAATCTCTCCTGCGATATCTGCCAACAGGGCATCGCCGCGCCGGAAGATTTGGACACCGCCATGAGGCTCGGCTTCAACTATCCGGAAGGCCCGCTCGAGGCCGGCGACCGCTTGGGGGCCCGGTTGATCCTCGATATGATCGAAGCGCTTTACGGTTATTACGGCGACGACCGCTACCGGCCGAGCCCCTGGCTCAAACGCCGGGCCCTGCTCGGCCTGTCCCTCAAGACGCCCGAACGCGCCGCCGGAACCGCGACATGAAAGTTCTTTACAGCATCACCTTCGAAACGCCGATTTTCGACGCGCTGATGAAGAAATATCCTGACCTGACCTGCGCACGCATCGACTCCGACGAAGACCTCGCCCGCGAGTGTCCCGATGCCGATGTCTTCATCGTTGCCGGCAGCCATTACAACATAAACGTCGCGGCCATCCTAAAAGCGCGCGCAAAAAAGCTGCGCTGGATTCAGGCCACCTCAGACGGCCTCGATAAATTCGCGATCCCAGGCATACCCGATGGCGTCATCATCACCAATACGAGCGGCACCAAGGGCCGCACCATCGCCGAACACGCGCTTGGCCTGCTGATTGCGCTGCATCAATGCATTCCCGATTTCGAACGCATGCGCGTCACCCGCCAGTGGGATCGCGTAACCGTTCGCCCCAAGATCGGCTCTATCGAAGGCCAGACCATCGTCACCGCCGGGTACGGCACAATCGGCAAGGAAGTCGCGCGCAAGGCCAAGGCGTTCGACGCGCATGTGATCGCCCTCAACCGCTCGGGCAAAAACGAGGGCGCCGCCGATGAGGTCTTCACGATGGATAAATTACGGGACGTTCTCCCGAGAGCTGACGCCCTGTTCATGTGCATGCCGTTCACCAAACAGACCCAAGGCCTGATCGGCGCTGACGAACTGGCGCTCCTGAAGCCCACCGCCATGATCGTCAACGTCGCTCGCGGCGAACTGATCGACACGGACGCGCTCGTCGCCGCCCTGAGAAACGGTAAAATCGCCGGCGCCGGGCTCGACGTGATCGATCCTGAGCCCCTGCCCGAGGATCATGCCCTCTGGAACTTCGAAAACGTCATCATCTCGCCCCATGCCGCCGCCCACGGCGGGCCCATTTACGAACGCATGTTGGAATTGTTCGTCGATAACATCGAGCGCTTCATGAAAGGCGACAGCCTGCGCAATGTCGTGAAACTCGAAGAGCATACCGTCTGATCGCGATAAATAACCAACAAGGAGACACGCCGTGAGCGAATTCACGATTACCCTTGGCTGCAACAGCTACGACCGCAACCTGCCGGTCATGGACGGGCGCGCGCCCATCGAAGGCTGCGAGGTCGCCGCGATCAAACTGCCCGGCGAACAGCTTCACGTGCGCGCCCTGCACCGCCAGGAATTCGACGTCACGGAACTTTCCGTCAGCAGCTACCTGATGCAGGTCTCGAAGGGCGAGAACCAG
>JAVJPD010000480.1:0-8905 GCA_040216475.1 Rhodospirillales bacterium | reverse complement strand
CTTGAGATCGTCGCCGATATCCCGGCGGGCGTCCTCCAAGAGCGACATCACGTCGTAGGCGGGCGGCCCGGCGAGGGCATCCTGGAAATCGAGCAGACCGCAGGCGGCGATGCCGGAACGCTCGCTAAGCCGCATCAGGTTGTCGACATGGAAATCGCGCAGCACCAACGTCGGGCGTTGACGGGCGAGCTGGGGAAAAATACCGATCCAGGACCGGATGAATTGCGTGCGCACGTCATCGGACGTCTCGAGGCCGACGGCGGGCATGAACCAATCGACGAACAGCAAGGCTTCTTCCAGCAGCCGCGCGGCATCGTAGGGCGCGAGGCCCTTCGGGATCGCCTGCACGGTCGGTTTCTTGTGCAGCTCGATCAGCACGTCCAGGGCCAGCGCGTAAAGGCCGTCCTCGTCGACGCCGCCCGCGAGCAGACGGGTAAAGGTCTCCTCGCCGAAATCCTCGATCAGCAGCAAACCGTGTGCGAGATCCTCGGCGCGGATTGCCGGTGCGCTCAAGCCGAGGGTGGCGAGATGCCGTGTGATGGTCACGAACGGCTGCACGCTTTCCAACGGCGGCGGGGCATCCATCAGGAGCACGCTGCGGCCTTTATCCTGCAGGCGGATGTACCGGCGAAACGAGGCATCGCCCGGCAGGGGATAACGCACGGCGCCCGCCCACCCTTGCGCCGCGAGGAACGCATTGATCAATGCCGCACGGTCAGCCAAGGCGGGCCTCCTTCAGGCGGGCCATCCAGGATGGGCTGCCGCCGAACGTGACACGGCGTGCTTCCGGACCGGCGCCGTATTCGATCAGGACGTCGAGCCGGTCGGCGGGCAGCAGGGGGCCGAGCCGGTCGGGCCATTCGATCAGGCTCATGCCGTCCGCGAAGGCTTCTTCGATGCCGAGCTCATAGGCCTCTTCCGGCGCGTTCAAACGGTAGAGATCGAAATGATAGATCGTGCCGGCGGGCGAATCGTAGGTTTGCACCAAGGTGAACGTCGGGCTCGGCACCTCTTCATCGGGGTTCGTCAACGCGCGGATGAAGCCTCGCGCGAATGCCGTTTTGCCGGTGCCGAGCTCGCCCGACAAGGCGATGACGTCGCCGGGACGTGCCAGCGCGGCGGCGGCGGCGGCCAGGGACTGCGTGGCGGACTCGTCGGCCACGCTCAAGGAGATCGCGGGTGCTGCCGGGGCAGGCTGGTTCATAGACAGGTTGTATCGGGCGCGGAAGAGACCCGCAAGGGAGGCGTCGCCGGGCCTCGTGACGGGCGCGGTCTTTGGGCGTTACGGTTTACGCCTGATCGCGCCGACCGTAGAGCAGGGTGACGTTGATGCGGCGATTCTCGTAGCCTTCCTTAAAATGGATCTCATCGGTCGAGTGGAAGAGATCGGAGTTGAAGACCACGGCGCGGTTCTGCCTGTGCGGCACGCGCACCATGTTCGCTTTCGAGTCGCGAATGAAGTTATGCATGGCGTTCTGATCGGCGTTGAACTTCTCGAAGTCCCAATCGCGCGGCGCTTCCTTGTCCCAGATCACCAGGCCGCCGGTCTCGGGGTCCAGGTTGGCGTCGTCCGGCGTGACCCAGAAGTTGACGTTTACGGCCGCCTCGTCGGCATGCATGTTGATGCCGCTCATGGTGCTGTCGTACTTGTAGCCCCAGGTATTGATCAGCTTGTAATCCTTGAAGATGGCGGGCAGAGATTTCGCCAGGCCGTCGACGATTTGCAGCAACAGGGGGCAGAAGAATCCCTCGTTGATGAACGCGCCGAGATAACCGTTCGGATAGCGGAACTCGTGCCACATCGTCGATTCGAGGCAATGATCGCGGATCGCCTTGAGGGCCTCGGGCGTCAGAAAATCGTCGAAGTAGGTGATGCCCGGCTTGTTCTTTTCGTAATCGGCCTCGACGGCGGACCAGTCGACGGCGGGGTTCAGCGGGGACGCATCGAATGCCGGGGTGTCGCGATAATAGATGTGGCGGTTGTAGACGGGCGCGAACGCCGCGCGGTAGCGCTCGGGAATTTCCGACGCATGGGGATCGGCCGGGTTCTCGGGAAAATTCTCCAGCAGTTCGGTATAGTGCCCGATCGTCTCCTCGTAGCGTTTCGCAATCAGGCCCTTGTCGATCAGGTATCGCATCTGCTCGATGTCATGCTTCAGCTTCGGGCGCGTGACGTAATGAAAATAGATGTCGTCCTGCGGCGTGCTCACGCCGGGCCGGTATTTCAATTCGGCTTTTTTGCCGAAGGCTTCGAGCGCCCCGGCGAGATCGCCTTGCCCGCGCAGGGCATAGCCGAGTTGATTCCAAACGTCCGGGTTGTCGGGCTCGAATTCGACGGCCTTGCGGAAATTGTCGGCGGCGTCTTTCCAGTTGCCGAGATTCTTATGTGCGTTGCCGAGCATGCGGTACGCGGGGACGAAATTCGGCTCGGTCTGCACGATCCGCGACAGGCTCATCACCGCGTCGAGGTTTTTGCCGCTTTCCATCTGGGCCGCACCCAGGAGATAAAGCGCGTCGACATTCCCGGGTTCCAGGGCCAGTACGCGGCTGAAACAGTCGCCGGCCTGATCGAGCCGGCCGCCCTGAAGGAAGGAAAGCCCGCGTTGGAGCAAGGCACCGATATCGGCGGCATTGTCGGTTGCATTGTCGGTGGCAGGGGGGCCTTGGACGTTGATCATGGTGCGTGTCGCGTTTCGGCGTCTGTTTGAGCGCTTGTCTCGAGGCCGGTTCCGGTATCGCCGCCCGGCAGCCGACACCGAAACGTGGTGCCGCGCCCGGGCCGCGACGTCAGCGTAACCGATCCGCCGTGCAACTCAATGAAACTTTTCACCAGCGACAGCCCGAGACCGGCACCCGTGCCCGTGGCGTTGCCCGCGGCGTTCTCGGGAAGGTGAGCCGTGATGTCGGTGATGCGCTCGAAGGCTCTGAATATGCGGGCCTGATCGGCCTGCGGGATGCCGATGCCGCTGTCGGCGACGCTGAAGATGATGTCCTCGCCTTCGCGCGCGGCCTTGAAGGACACCGTGCCGTGTTGCGGCGTGAACTGGATGGCGTTGGCGAGCAGATTGTAGAGCGCCTGCTTCAGGCGTCTTTCATCGGCCACCATCCAGCCGATGTCGGGCGGGCAGTCGAAATCGAGCTTCAGATGTTTGCGCCGGGCCCGTTCGCGAATCAGGTTGAGAAGCGACACCATGGCGGCATGGATATCGACGGTATCGGTTTCCAGGCGCATCAATCCGGCCTCGATGGCGGCGAGATCGAGGATATCGCCGACGACGGTATTGAGGGCCTGCGCCGTTTCGCGGATTTCCTCGACGTATTTCGTCTGGCGCGGCGACAGCTCGCCGAAGAAGCCGTCGGCCAGGACATCGGCGAATCCGAGGATCGAGTTCAGCGGGGTGCGCACTTCATAGGAGACGTTGGCAATGAAAGCGGATTTCAGCTTGTTGGCGTCGTCGAGCGCGGCGGCCCTTTGGGTCAACGCTTCCTCGACGCGCGCGCTGTCGGTGACGTCGAGATAGCTCAAGAGCGTGGCGCCGTCGGGCAAGGGAACGTTGGCGTAATCGAGGATCGTGCCGTCGGCGCGGCGCAGGCGGCCCTTGCTCGATTCCCGGCGCATCAGCTTCGCGATCAGCGTTTCCTTTTGCGCGGGCCAGAGCGAGTCGCTGACATCGGACGGACGCAAATAGTCGGCGAATTCGGTAATGTGCATATCCGGTGTCAAAGTTTCCGGCGGGATGTTCCAGAGCGACGCGAACACCGGATTGCTCAACTTCAAGCGGCCGTCGCTGCCGAACACGGCGACGGCCTCGTACAAACGGTCGAGGGTCGCGCCCTGGACCGCGACGAGGGCGTTGTAGGATCGCTCCAACGCGAGGCGTCCGGTCATGTCTTCGTAGGAGAAAATCAGACCGCCGTCCATCGCCGGCGTCGCGATGCATTTGATCGTCGTACCGTCGGGCAAATGCAGCAGCATTTCCGTTTGCGCCCTCAAGGTTCCGAACAAGGCGCGCTGTTCGGCCTTGAAGCTCTTGAAGTCGGTGACCTCGGGCAGGCGGCGGCGTTCGCGCAAGGCGTCCAACACCTGCTCGATGCTCGGTTTCGCGGCGAGCCAATCCGGCGGCAATGTCCAAAAGGCGGCGTAGGCGGCGTTGAAGAACCGCAATCGCGCGTCGCCGTCGAACATGGCGAGCGGCGTCGCAACGCTGTCGAGAATCGAGGAAACGTCCCGATCGTCTAGCCCCGTCGTGAGCCCCGTCGTCAGTCCCGCCGCTTCCGGGGCCGGCGCATCGCCGGCGGGCTCGGGGGGCACCTCCGGGGCGGGTTGCGCCTCCGGGGTTTCGCCGATGTCGCGCATCCATACCAGATCGGCGACCGTCCGCCCGTCCGGCGTCCCGGCGCGGGTGCCGAAGGCCCGGACCCGCCGTTGCCCGGCCTTGGCACGGGATGGCGCGCGCAACGTGAGCGGGATATCGAACGGCTTGCCGGTTGCCTCCAACGTTGCGGCCGCTTGGCGCAACGCCGCCGCTGCCTCGTCATCGAGGCGTGCCAGAACGTCCTCGAAGGTGGCGCCGGTCCCGGCGCGCAGGTCCAGCAGCACGGCCAACCGGCGCGAGCAGCGTCCGGCAGGATCGCCGCCGCCGTTTCGGGGCCAAATGAAGAATCCGTCAGGCGCGGCGGCCAAGATCTCGCCGTGTTCGAGGGCGTGCCGTTCCGCCGTCTCGCGGACTTGCTCGGCGATTTTGCGCCGGTGCCGTTCGCGTAACGCCCAGGGCACGCCGATCAGGGCGGCGATCAATCCCCCCAGGATAAACGCAGTCATCGGGCTCATGGGCAGCTTGCATCCGCGCCGGGCGCGGCATGGTGATGAACCGGGGCTCGCACGCGCGAATCTTAAGCACGCGCGGCTCCCGGAACAAGCTTAACGGCGGAAACGCCCCGGCCGCGTTTTAGATCGGATCATGATTTATCGGAAGCATCATTCGGTTCCGATAAATCATGTGAATCCGATCTACATCAATAAGTTAGAGCCGATTCACATGGTTGTCGACTCGCTGGTTGCCAACCATTTGGCACGAGCCAAAATGCCGATTCCGACGAACCATGATCGGCTCTAATAACGATAGGCGTCCGGCTTGAACGGCCCCTCGACGGGCACGCCGATATAGTCGGCCTGCTGCTGGTTGAGCGAGGTCAACGCGGCCCCCAGTTTTTCGAGATGCAGGCTGGCGACCTTTTCGTCGAGGTGCTTCGGCAGGACATACACCTTGTTTTCGTAATTGGCGTGATGCTGCCAAAGCTCGATCTGGGCGAGCACCTGGTTCGTGAACGACGCGCTCATTACGAAGCTCGGATGGCCCGTCGCGCAACCGAGGTTCACCAGCCGGCCTTCGGCCAGCAGGATGATGCGCTTGCCGTCGGGGAATTCGACTTCGTCGACCTGGGGCTTCACGTTGTGCCACTTGAGGTTCCGCAGACCGGCGACCTGAATTTCCGAATCGAAGTGGCCGATGTTGCAGACGATGGCACGGTCTTTCATCTTGCGCATGTGATCGAGGGTGATGACGTCGATGTTGCCCGTGGTGGTGACGAAGATGTCGCCCCGCGAGGCGGCATCGTCCATGGTGACGACGTCGTAGCCTTCCATGGCGGCCTGAAGGGCGCAGATCGGGTCGATTTCGGTGACCGCGACGCGCGCGCCTTGGCTGCGCAGGCTTTGCGCCGAGCCCTTGCCGACGTCGCCGTAACCGCAGACGACGGCAACCTTGCCCGCAAGCATCACGTCGGTGGCGCGTTTGATGCCGTCGACCAGACTTTCGCGGCAGCCGTAGAGGTTGTCGAATTTCGATTTGGTCACGGAGTCGTTCACGTTGATGGCCGGAACCTTGAGGGTGCCTTTCTTGGCCATTTGCACCAGGCGATGGACGCCGGTGGTGGTCTCCTCGGAGATGCCGCGGACGTTCTTCAGCATCTCGGGATATTTTTCGTGCATCAACTGGGTGAGATCGCCGCCGTCGTCGAGGATCATGTTCGGTTCCCAGCCGCCGGGGCCCTTGATGGTCTGTTCGATGCACCACCAAAATTCTTCCTCGGTCTCGCCCTTCCAGGCGAACACGGGGATATGGTTATCCGCGATCGCGGACGCCGCGTGATCCTGGGTCGAGAAGATGTTGCAGGAACTCCAGCGGACCGAGGCGCCGAGCGCCACCAGGGTTTCGATCAAAACCGCCGTTTGGATCGTCATGTGGATGCAGCCGGCGATCCGGGCACCTTCGAGGGGTTTCTGTCCTGCGTATTCCTCGCGCAGGGCCATCAAGCCGGGCATTTCCGTCTCGGCAATGGCGACTTCCTTATGACCCCAATCTGCAAGCTTGATATCGGCGACCTTATAATCCGTAAACGCGGTCATAATGTATGCTTCTCCTGATCAAAATTAAGATTTTACCGGTGATGAGCAGGTTGGGGTCTTAACAGACCGTACCACGCTACCGCAAGGGGCTCCCGGGAAATGCCCGGAAATCCGGGAGTTTAAACTACGCGAGGGCGTTGAAATCGTCCAAGAGGGCGGCAATTCGTCCGGCGTCGACCTGATCCATGATGATGCGCGCCCGGTGGCCGGCGGCGCCGAGGTCGAGCTGGCGGATGCGCTGCTTGACCCGGGGGATATTCGACGCGGTCATGGATAGATCGCGGAAGCCGAGACCCAGCAAAAGGGCTGTAAAGCGCGGATCACCCGCCATTTCGCCGCACATGCACACCGGGATGCGGGCCCGGAGCGCGGCTTCCGCCGAAAACTGGATCAGGCGCAGCACGGCCGGGTGCAGCGGATCGTAAAGATGCGCGACCCGTTCGTCGGCGCGGTCGATAGCCAGGGTGTACATGGTCAGGTCGTTCGAGCCGATGGCCAGGAAATCGCTGGCCTGGGACAGGGAATCGGCGGCCAGCGCAGCACTCGGCACCTCGATCATGGCGCCGATCGGCGGCAACGGCGATTTGATGGGCACGCCTCGGCGTTTGAGGCGGCGCGCGGCGCGGGCCATGATATCGCGGGCGCGGCGGACCTCCGTCACGGTCGTCACCATCGGCAGCAGGACGCGGATCGAGCCGTGAACGCTCGCGCGCAGCATCGCCCGGAACTGGGTTTCCAGGACGTCGGGGCGAGCGAGGGACAAACGAATTCCGCGCAGGCCCAAGGGCGACGCCCCGAGATCGCCGAGGTCCGTGTACAGCTGGGCGGCGGCTTTCTCGCCGCCGATGTCGAGGGTGCGGACGGTGACGGTCTTACCCTTCATGGGCCTGATCATGTCGCGCAGGGCGCGGTACTGTTCCTCTTCGCTGGGAAAATCGTTGCGGTTCATAAACATGAACTCGCTGCGCAATAAACCGACCCCTTCGGCGCCGGTTTGCATCACCAAGTCCATTTCCATCGGCAGCTCGACGTTCGCCTGCAGGGAAATCGCCATGCCGTCGCGGGTTTCCGACGGTTGATCGCGCAGCCGCGACAGTTGCCGGGTTTTGCGCTGTTGAACGGCCCGGCGGCGTTCGTAGGCGGCAAGCGTTTCCGGCTTCGGGTTGACGATCACCCGGCCGTGGTCACCATCGACGATGACCGGATCGTTCGAGCGGACATGCTGCAATAGCTTTTCGGCACCGAGGACGGCGGGCAAGCCGAGCGCGCGCAGCATGATGGCGGTATGGCCTTCTGCGCCGCCGAGGGTCATGGCGACGCCGACGGTTTGGGTCGGATCGAGTTGCGCCGAATCCTCCGGCGTCAAGGAATCGGCGATGACAATGCTGCGCTTCGGCAAATGGGCGAACGGCCGTACCGGCACTTTCGTCAGATTGCGCACCACGCGGATGCCGACGTCGCGAATATCGTCGATGCGCGCGGCGATGTAGGAATCTTCCATGTTGGCGAAGGTTTTGGCGATTTCCTCGACTTCTTCCTGTATTGCGGCTTCGGCATTGATGCGGTCGGACTCGATCCGGCGTTCGGCGCCCCGGATCAGTCGGGAATTCTTGAGCATCTGTTCGTACGCGTCGAACAGGTAACTCATTTCCTCTTCTGCCGCCTTGGGCGCCCCTTTGAGTTTGGCGCGCACGCGGCCGATCTGGCGGAGCGTCGCGGCAACGGCCCGTTTCAGACGGCCGATTTCCGCCGCGGTTTTGGCGCGGGTGATCCGGTACTTGGGCGCGGCGATGGCGCCGCTTTCGCGCACGAACGCGGTGCCGACCCCGATGCCGGGCGATACGCTGAATCCTTCGAAAATCGTCTCTTTTTCGGCCACGATCGTCCTACCCTGTCTCCGGCCCCGTTTTCCGCGTTCGGATGGTTCCGGCGGATTTAGTTTTCCTCGAATTCGTTTTCGACCAGTTCGATCAAACTCGCCAAGGCCTTGTCGGCTTCCGGTCCGCTGACCTCGATCTCGATGTCGCTGCCCGGGCCCGCCGCCAGCATCATCAATCCCATGATCGATAATCCCGAAACGGTTTGTTCGCCTTTACTGACCGTGATTTCCGATTCGAATTGCCCCGCGGTCTTGACGAATTTCGCCGCGGCCCGGGCATGAAGTCCCCGAGAGTTACGGATGGTGACGGTTTCACGTGTCGGCATGATACCCGTTCGGTGTTATTTAGTTGTTTGTTGCGTTAAGCAATTGCGACGCGACGTTGATGTATTTGCAGGCGGCCTCCTGTGCGCAGGATACGGCCTGGCTCAAGGTTTTCTCGTTGCGCACGCTCGCCAGCTTCACAAGCATCGGCAGGTTGACGCCGGCGATGACTTCGACGTTGGCCTTGTCCATGATCGAAATTGCGAGATTGGACGGCGTACCGCCGAACATGTCGGTCAGGACGACGACGCCGTCGCCGGTATCGGCCGTGGCCACGGCCTCGAGGATTTCGG
>JAVJPD010000479.1:0-1365 GCA_040216475.1 Rhodospirillales bacterium | reverse complement strand
CCGGTCAACGCGCTCACCGAAATTGTTCTTGTTGAAGTCGCTCTTGAATCCGAGCCGCTGAAACTCCGCCATCACCTGATTGAAATCGAAGTTGTCGAGATCGCGCGAACTCTCGACGCCGGCCACGCGCATCAGCAGCGCGCGGTAATCCTCGTCGCCAAGACCCAGACGGGACTTGGCGACATGGATCAGGGAGATTTTATTGCGCGGTAGCGGCATGGTTTAAATGCTTCTTGCCGTGCAGCTCTTCCCAAAGAGGTTCCCGGATGAGCAGAGCGCTACTTTGGGTTTTTTTCAGACTATCTATGGCCAATCCTAAAATGTTCAAAGCTATACACTTATTCCTATAATCATCGGTGTATAGACCAGTATCGACAACCATTTTAGAGACATCAATTAAATCTATGACCGAATCGATTTTGTAGGATATTTCCTCAAGATCATCGATCAGTTTTTGTTGAACGTCATTTTGAGATTCTTGTGCAACGTGATTCATATTTAGTCTCCTTTCGTTGTGACGTTTTAAAATCGTTATTCCAGCCCCATCATGACTCCCGCCGTTCTTAAATGAGTGATCGTGATGGGGTTTCCTTCCGCGTGAGAGCTCGCGACATTGATCAGCTTGGTAACGATCCGCAACCCGCCGCCCATCCTTCCATGCTTGAGAACGTATTTACGTTCCAGGGAGCCGAAGACCTTCCGGGCATCGCAGATCGTTTCGATATCGTCTTCGCCGGGTCCTTGAATATCGGCGCGGATGCCGATGCGGGATGTAACTTGGGCGAATGCCGATGCCTCGGCATGGTTAAAGCGGTTCTTGAAAGCGGCGTTGCCGCAAAGAACCAAGCCTATCGGCTTCCCGTTTTCTAGGCATTCATCGTAGATATGCCGCAGCTCATTGATTATTAAATCGTTCAACTCTTGGGCCTCATCGATGATCAAGGCCATTCCTTCTTCGTATTCCCATTGGAAATAATTGACGATGACTTCATGCATATCCATGACCCGGCGCGGCGGTTCGTAGCTCGTCAGCATTTTGCAAATAATCGATAGCGCGGCCGTCATCGTCGTTGCCGTACCGTTCATCGTGCAGACGAGAGCATGCTCGTTTTTCGTCAGCGCATAATGTTTAATGGCTGTCGTTTTGCCGACGCCGGCATTGCCGACGATCAGGCCGATGCCTTCTCTTGGGCATTCTGCGCTGATCGTGAGAACTTTAAGGATTCTATTTGCCGTCGGCGTTTCGTAAAAATCATCCATTTTTCTCACCGTTCAATCTGCCTATGCGCGCTTTCTGGTTTTGATGTTTGCAATGTATTTATCCATGCCGTTATCGATCATGGCTTGGCGGTCCTTTTTCCGTTG
>JAVJPD010000478.1:0-1479 GCA_040216475.1 Rhodospirillales bacterium | reverse complement strand
AACCTGGCCGCGCTCGACGCCCTCGCGCTCGACACCGCGCAGCAGCGCGCCGATATTGTCGCCCGCCTCGCCGCGGTCGAGCAGCTTGCGGAACATCTCAACGCCCGTGCAGGTCGTCTTCTTGGTGTCGCGGATGCCGATCGAGGACGTGTTCTCGATCTCGGGCCGTGGCACGGTGGTGACGGGCCGGGTCGAGCGCGGGATCGTGAAGACGGGCGACGAAATCGAGATCGTCGGCTTGGCGCCGACGATGAAGACGATCTGCACGGGCGTCGAGATGTTCCGCAAGCTTCTGGATCAGGGCGAGGCGGGGGACAACATCGGCGTTCTGCTGCGGGGCACGAAGCGCGAGGAGGTTCAGCGCGGCCAGGTTTTGGCGGCGCCGGGCTCGATCACGCCGCACACGAAGTTCAAGTGCGAGGCCTATGTGCTGACGAAGGAGGAAGGCGGGCGTCATACGCCGTTCTTCACGAAGTACCGTCCGCAGTTTTACTTCCGCACGACGGACGTGACGGGGACGGTGACGTTGCCGGAAGGCACCGAGATGGTGATGCCGGGCGACAACATCACGATGGAGGTTGAGCTGCTTCAGCCGATCGCGATGGACGAAGGCTTGCGCTTCGCCATCCGCGAGGGCGGCCGGACCGTCGTCGCCGGTGTCGTCGCGTCCATCGTCGAATAACGAGACTTTGAAAAGCTCAAGCGGGTTAGGTGGTTAAAGGATAATAACAATGGATCAACAAAATATCAGGATCCGGCTGAAAGCGTTCGATCATCGCGTATTGGACCAGTCGGCGAATGAGATCCTCAATACCGCCAAGCGCACGGGCGCTCAGGTGCGCGGGCCGATCCCGTTGCCGACTCGGATCGAGCGGTTCACGGTGTTGCGTTCGCCGCATATCGATAAGAAGTCGCGCGAGCAATTCGAAATCCGGACTCACAAACGGGTCCTGGACATCATCGACCCGACGCCGCAAACCGTGGACGCGCTGATGAAGCTCGATCTCGCGGCGGGCGTGAACGTCGAGATTAAACTTTAAAGATTGAGTGTTGAGTGTGATGCGTACCGGTTTGATTGCACAGAAATTGGGGATGAGCCGTCGGTTCACGGAAGCCGATGGCCGGCACGTTCCCGTGACGGTGCTGAAGGTCGACGGCTGTCAGGTCGTCGCCCAACGCACGATGGAGAAGGACGGCTACACCGCCCTTCAGCTCGGTGTCGGCACCGTCAAGGTCAAGAACGTCAGCAAGGCCCTGCGCGGCCATTTCGCCAAGGCGAAGGTTGAGCCGAAGCGCAAGCTGACCGAGTTCCGCGTGAGCGGCGATGCGCTGGTCGGCGTCGGCTCGGAGCTTTCGGTCGCTCATTTCGTGGCGGGACAATACCTCGACGTTGCCGGTACCTCGATCGGCAAGGGTTTTGCCGGCGCCATGAAGCGCCACGGGTTCGCCGGTCTGCGCGCGAGCCAGGGCGTTTCGATC
>JAVJPD010000477.1:0-2190 GCA_040216475.1 Rhodospirillales bacterium | reverse complement strand
GACCAGACGCCGGCCGTAGACCTCGCGCGTGTTCGGATGCTCGGCGATCGCCTTGTACATCAACGGCTGGGTGAACATCGGCTCGTCGCCCTCGTTATGGCCGTGACGGCGATAACAGAACATGTCGATGACGACGTCCTTCTTGAATTCCTGGCGGTACTCCGTCGCGATTCTGGAGACGTGCACGACCGCCTCCGGATCGTCGCCGTTGACGTGAAAGATCGGCGCGGTGATGCCCTTGGCGATGTCGGAGGGATAGGGCGAGGAGCGCGATTTCGACGGCACGGCGGTGAAGCCGATCTGGTTGTTGACGATGAAGTGGACGGTGCCGCCGACGCGATAGCCGCGCAATTGCGACATTTCGAGAGTTTCGGGCACGATGCCCTGGCCCGGAAACGCGGCGTCGCCGTGCATCAACAGGCCCATCACCTGGTTGCGGTCCTCGTCGCCGATGGCGGACTGCTTAGCGCGCACCTTGCCCATCACGACCGGGTTCACGGCTTCCAAGTGCGAGGGATTGGCGGTCAGCGACAGGTGAATCGAGTTGCCGTCGAACACCCGATCGGCCGAGGTGCCGAGATGGTACTTCACGTCGCCCGAGCCGAGTACGTCGTCGGGCATCGACTTGACGCCCTGGAACTCGGAGAACATCGCGATGTAGGGCTTGCACATGATACTGGTCAGCACGTTGAGGCGGCCGCGATGAGGCATGCCCAACACGATCTCCTTGATGCCGAGCTGGCTGCCGCGTTTCAAAACCTGTTCGACGCCGGGGATCAGGGATTCGCCGCCGTCCAGGCCGAAGCGCTTGGTGCCGGGATATTTGACGTTGAGGAACGCCTCGAAGCCCTCGGCTTCGACCAGGCGTTCGTAGATCGCGCGCTTGCCCTTGACCGTGAAGTGGGTCTGGTTGCGGATGCTTTCGATGCGCTGGCGAATCCACGTCCGCTCGTCGGGCTCGGAAATGTGCATGAACTCGATGCCGATGGAGCTGCAGTAGGTCTCGTGCAGGACCTGTAAAATCTCGCGCAAGGTCGCGCTCTCGAGGCCGTCCAGGGCGTGATTGATGAAGATCGGCCGGTCCAGATCGTCTTCGGAAAATCCATACGTCTTCGGATCGAGCTCGGGATGATAGGCGCGGCCCTCGAGGCCGAGCGGGTCGAAATTCGCGATCAGATGGCCGCGCACCCGGTACACCCGGATCATCATCAGGGCGTTCAGGGTATCGATGGTCGCGCTGCGGAGATCGGCTTGGCTCAGCTGGCCGCCCGGAAACACGCTCGGCCCGCGGCCCGGCGCTTGCGCCATATCGCGCGGGGTGTGCGGATACAACTCGCCGTCGCCGCCGTTGCTGCCGATGACGCGGCTTTCGGACGGCGCCCAACTGGCGCCGCGCAGCTCGTCGAGCACGACACGGGCATCGTCCTCGAGATCGGCGAACAGGGCCGCCCAGCTCGGATCGACCGACTGCGGGTGATTCAAATACCGGGTATACAACTCGGCGATATAAACGGCGTTGGCGCCGGTGAGGATGGAATTGAGGCTTGATGCCATAACGTTACCGGACACGGGATTTTCGACGGCCGCATCCGCTCCCAGGACTCATTCGTAAAGCCTAAACCTTACCCTTTCATGACCTTCAGCATCGTGGCGCCGAGGGTGGCCGGTGAATCAGCAACATGAATCCCGGCGCTTTTCAAGGCTTCGATCTTATCGGCGGCCGTCCCTTTACCGCCGGAAATGATCGCTCCGGCGTGGCCCATACGCCGCCCCGGCGGTGCCGTCAACCCCGCGATGAAGCCGACGACCGGCTTTTTGGTCTTGGATGCCTTGATGAAAGCCGCGGCGTCCTCCTCGGCGGTGCCGCCGATCTCGCCGATCATGATGATCGCCTCGGTCTCGCCGTCGGCGACGAAAGCCTCCTGGCAGTCGATGAAATTGGTGCCGTTGACAGGATCGCCGCCGATTCCGATGCAGGTGGTCTGGCCCAGGCCCGCCGCCGTCGTCTGGGCGACCGCCTCGTAGGTCAGCGTGCCCGAGCGCGAGACGATGCCGACCTTGCCGCGCTTATGAATATGACCCGGCATGATGCCTATCTTGCACTCGTCCGGGGTGATGATGCCGGGGAAGTTTGGGCCGATCAGGCGGGACGTCGAAGCCCCCCGGACCCGCTTGACCCGAACCATGTCG
>JAVJPD010000476.1:0-2026 GCA_040216475.1 Rhodospirillales bacterium | reverse complement strand
AATCGAAAGCCAACACGCTCGACGTCGTCGATGCGGTCCGCAAGGAGATCGTCCGCATCCGCAAGACCCTGCCGAGCGGCACGCGGATTTTCGACAGCTACGATTCGTCCGTCTTCATCCGCTCGGCCATCGCGGAGGTCTACAAAACCCTCGCCATCACCAGCGTGCTGGTCATTTTCGTTATTTTTCTGTTTCTCGGCAGCCTGCGCGCGACCCTGATCCCTGCCGTGACCGTGCCGGTCAGCATCACCGCCTCGTTCATGGTTTTGGCCGGACTCGGCTTTTCGGTCAACCTGCTGACCCTGCTCGCTTTGGTGCTGGCGATCGGCCTCGTGGTCGACGATTCGATCGTCGTTCTGGAAAACGTCTACCGGCGCGCGCGCAGCGGCGAGCCGCCCTTGCTGGCGGCGACGCGCGGCACCCGCCAGGTCGCCTTCGCCGTGATTGCGACCACGGCCGTGCTGGTCGCCGTGTTCGTGCCGCTCGCCTTCGTCGAAGGCAACATCGGCAAACTGTTCACCGAGCTGGCATTCGCGATCTCGGCCGCCGTGGTTTTTTCGAGCGTGGTCGCGCTGTCGCTGTCGCCGATGATGAGCTCGAAACTGTTCGTCGAAAACGTCAAGCCGTCGGCGCTCGAGGCCAAGATTCAAGACCTGTCGGCCCGCCTCGGTGCCGCCTACCGCGTCTCGGTCGAGAAAGTCATCGACCGCCCGCTCATCATCGGTGCCGTGGTGATTATCCTGCTTGGCCTGACCGCGCTCCTGTTCCGAGCGGTGCCCGGCGAATTCACCCCGCGCGAGGATCGCGGCGCGTTCTTCATCATCATGAAGGCGCCCGAGGGATCGGGCTTCCAATACACGCTGCGATACGCCCGCGAACTCGAAACCAAGCTGATGCCGCTGGTCCGTAACGGCGAGGCGGTGCGCGCCCTGATCCGCGTGCCGGGATCGTTCCAACAGAATGACGACGTCAACTCGGCGCGCGGAATCGTGCTGCTGAAACTCTGGCACGAGCGCGAACGCTCCACCGACGAGATCATGAACGCCCTGCGCAAGGAATTCGCCACAATGCCGGGGGTGCGGACGTTCCCGATCATGCGCAGCGGCATCGGCGGCAGCGACGCCTCCAAGCCGGTGCAGATCGTGATCGGCGGCACCGCCTACGCCGAGCTTGCCGCCGCGCGCGACGTGATCCGCAAGCACGCGCGCGCCAATCCCGGTTTCATCGGCATCGACGACGACTACAAGGAAACCAAGCCGAAGATGCTGGTGACCATCGATCAGGACCGCGCCGCCGATCTCGGCGTTTCCGTGCAGGCGATCGGCCGGACGCTCGAAACCATGTTCGGCTCGCGCCGGGTCACCACGTTCATCGACCGCGGCCAGGAATACGACGTCGTGCTGCAAGGCAAGGACGAAGACCGGCGCAGCCCGAACGATCTGACCAACGTTTACGTCCGCTCGGCCCGCACCGGCGAGCTCATTCCGCTGTCCAACCTCGTCACCTTGGCCGAGCGCGCCGCGCCCGGCACCCTGAACCGCTACAACCGGCTGCGCGCCATCACCATCGAAGCCAACCTGGCGCCGGGCTATACCTTGGGCGAGGCGCTGGACTTCCTCGAGGGCGTCATCGTCAAGGAACTGCCCCAGATCGCCGCCATCAACTACAAGGGCGAATCCCGCGAGTTCAAGGAATCCTCCGGCGCGCTGCTGTTCACGTTCATCCTCGCCATGCTGGTGGTATTCCTCGTGCTGGCGGCTCAGTTCGAGAGCTTCATCCACCCCCTCATCATCATGCTCACGGTGCCGTTCGGCATCGTCGGCGCGCTGCTGACCGTGTGGCTTACCGGCGGCACGCTCAACATCTACAGCCAGATCGGCATGATCGTCCTGATCGGGCTCGCCACAAAGAACGGCATTCTGATCGTCGAATTCGCCAATCAGTTGCGCGAAGCGGGCCAGGATATCGACAGCGCCATCCGCGACGCGCTGAGCCTGCGCATCCGGCCGGTGATGATGACCATGGT
>JAVJPD010000475.1:0-2951 GCA_040216475.1 Rhodospirillales bacterium | reverse complement strand
GATCCGGGAAAACGCGGCCAATCCGGATTTCGACGGCATCGTCGGCGCCACCGTGCAAGGCCTGCCGCCGCTGCCGCTGGAGGGATTTGCGCTCTTGAACGCCGGCACCGACGTCGAGTTCTACCGCTACGCCGAACACGGCGACAGGATCACGGCGAAGAACCGCTACGACGGCATCGTCGAGAAGGAAAGCCGCTCGGGGCCGATGCTGCTGGTCTTCATCGAAACCGAATACCGCAACGACAAGGGCGAGTTGCTGATGAAAGTGAAGAAGACCCACATCCGCCGCCCGCCTAAAGCGGCTTGAAATCATGGCTGACAGGAAACAAGTCCATTTCGAGGACGTGACCGTCGGCGACGCGGTGCCGCAACTGACCGTCGGTCCGCTGACGACGACGCACCTGATGCGCTGGTCGGCGGCGATGGAGAACTGGCACAAGATTCACTACGACCTGCCGTTCACCCAAGAGCACGAAAAATTGCCGAATTTGCTGGTCAACGGCTCGTTCAAGCAGCAGTTCATCGTGACGCTTCTGAAGGACTGGTGCGCGCCGCACGGCTGGCTGTGGAAGGTCAAGTTCCAGTTCCGGGCGATGAATCAGGTCAACGAAACGCTGCGGGCCTGGGCCACGGTGAGCGGAAAACGCGAGGCCGGCGATTACGGCCTGATCGACCTTGAGCTCGGCCTCCTGAACGACGAAGATAAGGAATCGACGCCGGGCTCGGCCACCGTCGCGCTCCCCTTCACGGGCGGCAAGCCGGTGCCGTACCCGTTCGTTCCGCCGAAAGAGTAGATAAGGTAGAGCGCCATGTCCGATATGCCGAAAACGATCCGCATCAAGGAAGAGGGCCCGCGCGAAGGCTTCCAAAGCGAGCCGCCGATCCCGACCGCGCGCAAGATCGAACTGGTCGACGCGCTCTCGGAAACCGGCATCCGGCAAATTCAGGTCGGCTCGTTCGTGAACCCGAAACAGGTGCCGACCATGGCCGACATCGACGCGTTGGTCGCCGGCATCAAGATCAATCCGAAGGTCAGCTATACCGGGCTGTGGTTCAACGAGCGCGGCTTCCTGCGCGCGCTCGACACCGGCAGGCTCGACGTCAAGGGCACCCTGCAAACCACCGCCTCGGAAACGTTCCTGCAGCGCAACCAGAAACGCACCCTGCGCGAGCAGCTCGACAGCCTGCCCGGCCTGATCGAGATGTATAAATCGAAGAACGTGCCGGTGCCGCGCGGCTCGGTGATGGCCGCGTTCGGCTGCAGCTACGAGGGCGACATTCCGCCGAGCCGTGTCGTCGGCCTGGTTTCGGAAATCTTCAAGCTGTCCGACGAGCACGATCTCGGCGTGTCGGAAATTGCGCTCGCCGACACCATGGCCTGGGCGACGCCCGACAAGATCAAGCGGGTGGTCGGCGCGGTGCGCGAGAAATTTCCGCAGGCCGAAATCAATTTGCACCTGCACGACACCCGCGGCATGGGCATCGTGAACGTCTACGCCGGGCTCGAAATGGGCGTCGACAGCTTCGATTCCTCCATCGGCGGCCTCGGCGGCTGCCCGTTCACGCCGCATCGCGGCGCCTCGGGCAACGTCTGCACCGAGGATCTCGTTTTCATGTGCGAGGAAATGGGCATCGAAACCGGAATCGACCTCGACAAACTGATCGAGGCGGCGGAACTGGCCGAGGAGATCGTCGGCCACCCGCTGCCGGGTCAGGTCAAGTTCGGCAAACCCCTCGACAACATTCGACGGAAACTTAAGCAACAAGCCGCCGAATAGCCGAGCGGCGGCATGAAACAACACGGGAGGACATCATGGCTGTCGGTTTGACAACGGCACTGGCCGACTTCGTCGCCGGATTGCCCGCGCGCAACATCCCGCCCGAGGCCGCCGCCGTCGTCAGCCTGGGATTCACCGACTGCATCGCGACCATGATCGCGGGCCGCGGCGACCCCGTGGTCGCCGCCACCGAAACCGGGCTCGAAAGTTTAAAAAGCCCGGGCGGCGCGCGCCATTATTTCACCGAGGCGACGTCTTCCGCCCCCCTCGCCGCCTGGATCAACGGCGCCGCCGCGCACGCCATGGATTACGACGACGTCTCCATGCTCGGCCATCCGAGCGCGGTCATGGTGCCGGCGATTCTGGCCGAAGCCGAAGAGTTGAATGCGACCGGCAAGGACATGGTCGCGGCCTACGTCGCCGGCTTCGAGGTGTGGGGCGAGTTGGTGTTTCGCGAACGCGGCTCGCACCGCAACGGCGGCTGGCACCCGACCGGCGTCTTCGGCAGCCTCGCCGCGGCGGCGGCCTGCTGCGTGCTGCGCAAACTCAACCCGGAACAGACCCGCAACGCCCTCGGCATCGCCGCCTCGCAATCGAGCGGCTTGATGTCGAACTTCGGCTCGATGGTGAAGCCGTTTCACGCGGGGCACGCGGCGTTCGCCGGCGTGATGGCCGCACGTTATGCAAACGCCGGCATGGAGGCTTCCGAAGACGCCCTCGAACACCCGCAGGGGTTCCTGCGCGCGGTGTCGGAAACCGGCGACACCGACCGCGAAAGCCCCGCCGACATGGGCCGGGACTGGCACATCCTCAAACGCAAACTCAGCATCAAGCGCTATCCGCTCTGCTACGGGGTGCACCGCATCATCGACGCCACGCTCGGCTTGACGGAAAAAGAAGACCTCAAGCCCGATCAAATCGAGCACGTCGTCGCGCACGTCGGCAAGGTGCAGGACACCATGGTGCGCCACAAGCGCCCGGTGACGGCCCTGCAGGCGAAATTCAGCGTCGAGTTCGCCGTCGCCAGCGGCATCGCCGCGCGCCGGGTGGGCTTGCGCGAACTCAGCGACGATTTCGTCAATCAAGCCGAGATTCAGAACCTGATCAAGCGGGTCAGCCGCGAGATCACCGAGGAAACCGATCCGAACATGGAGACCTATCCCTATTTCGATT
>JAVJPD010000474.1:0-6287 GCA_040216475.1 Rhodospirillales bacterium | reverse complement strand
GAAGAATTGGACGCCGTCCTGCTTGATCAGGCGCTCGAGCAACTGCGCCGTCCGGGCCGGAGTCGATTCGTCGTCGTAGTATTTGACTTTGAGCTTGTAGGTTTTGCCGCCGACCTTGACGCCGCCGCGTTCGTTGATGACCTTGACGCCGAGATCGTAGCCGTTTTTGGCATGGATGCCGTTCGTGGAATATTTGCCCGTGAACGAGATGGCGGAGCCGAGAATGATGGTGTCGCCCTCGACTTTCGCGTGAGCCGGTCCGCCGGCGAGCAACGCGAGGGCCGTAACGCCCGCGGCAACGGCCGGTATGGTCGTAGAAATTTTCCGCATGGTAATTCCTCCCGTAGGTCTTTCTTTAAACGGCGACGTTAATGCCGCCGTCAGAAAATCCATCGATGCGCCGACCGATTCTTTATTGTTGTCCGTATTTTCAAATCGGGATCGTATGTCTTTGATTTTGCTATGCTCGGCGGCAGACTTCAACCGCCGAAATCGAATATTGCCGGTTCCCCATCTTTTCTCCCGTCTTTTCCCGCGTCTTAATCTCTCGATGAACCAAGATCGGAATTGGTATTCGGCAGCGCTTACGGTGCCTGCGGCGCCTGCCGATGTCGAGGGGTCAAATCTCGACCACGGCGGAAAACAGGGCCAAGGCCATCACCGCGAAAATGTAAAACGCGACGGCAAAACCGAAGATGAAGAAAACGTTGGCCGCGGTCCTGAGCGGATGGCGCCGCCGTTCGTGGCGCCGCCTTTCATGGCCGCGTTGTTCCTGGCCGCTCAGAATCGTCAGGTAAAAGCGCCGCCCCGGCAGCGGGATCGTCATGCGGATATTGACCGGCGGACGGGTCGTCGACTCGCTGACAGCGCCGTGAATCGCGCGTTTCTGCTCCTCGGTGAAACTCCCGAGGGTGGCGGCGGACAGCTTGGCAAACAGCCAGTTTTGCGGCTGTTGCGGCCCCGCTGGCGGGGCGGTGGCGGGCAGGGCCGCCTCTGACGGGTCGCTCATGGGCCTCTCCCTGAATGGAACCTGTTCCCCTTGCGCTCTCCCCGATTCTCTTCGTGGGGGGACCGTCTTTTTTTGTTCGGTACATGTTACCGGAATTACATGAAAACTTTATCATTTTTCGATACGTGTTAGGCTTTTATTCCGATATGATCTTGCCCGGGTATAATAAAACCCAAGTATTAAGGGGGAAGGGAGATGGAAATTGCCGCGCAATAGTGAACAAGAGCAGCTTGCCGCCCTGGGCGCGCGTCTGACGCGCGAAGCCAAGAAAATTCTGGGCCCCAAGAAAGCCGGGCCCTTTCTGCCTTTTTTAGCCTGCTATTATGCCGACGTGGCGCTGCAGGATATCGAAAACGAAAAAACCGAGAATCTGATCGGCGCGGCTTACGCGCACTATCAATTCGCCGCCAAGCGCGAAAAGGGCAAGCCGATCGTCCGGGTGTATAACCCGACCCACAAGGAATACGGCTGGTCGCAACCGCGCACCGTCATCGAGGTCGTCAACGATGACATGCCGTTCCTGGTCGATTCGACCACGTCGACCCTCAACCAACTCAAACTGGTCGTTCACCTCGTCATTCACCCGATCTATCGATGCGTCCGCGATTCGAGCGGCAAACTGACGCGTATCGCCGCGCGCGGCGATGGCGACGGCGACGGGTCGAGCGAATCCTTCATGCGCTTCGAGGTGAACGAACAGCCGAAAGAGCAGCTCGTCGATATCCGCAAACGGGTCGAAACGGTTCTCAGGGATATTCGTTCATCGGTCGACGATTGGGGCCAGATGCGCACGAAGATGCGCAAGATCATCGACGAGCTCGAAGTTCACCCGGCGGAATTGCCGGTCGAGGAAGTCGGCGAGGTACGCGATTTTCTACGCTGGATTCACGACAATCACTATACCTTCCTCGGATTTCGCGAGTACGAATTCAAGGGCGGCGGCAAGGAGCAGAAAGTCGTGCCGGTCAAAGGCAGCGGCCTCGGCATCCTGAACGATCCGTCACGCGAGGAATTTTCCGAACTGAGCCGGCTGGCGGCCCTGCCGAAACGGCCGAAGGCGAGCGCCAGCGAGCCGCACGATCTGCTGACGATCGCGAAAACCGACGCGCTTGCCACGGTTCACCGCCCGGCCCACATGGACGTCATCGGCATCAAGCGCCTGGATGCCAAGGGCAACATCATCGGCCAGCGCATGTTCGTCGGCCTGTTCACGTCTTCCGCCTATAGCCTCAATCCGAAGGACATCCCCGTCCTGCGGCGCAAGCTGCAAAACGCGCTCGTGCGCGCGGCCTATCCGACGGCCAGTCACGCGGGCAAGGCGCTGCAGAACATCCTCGAAACGTTTCCGCGCGACGAGTTGTTCCAGGTTTCCGAAGATCACCTGCTCGAGACCAGCGTCGGAATCCTGCGTCTGCAGGACCGCCAGCGGGTGGCGCTGTTCATACGACGGGACGATTTCGAACGGTTCATCTCGTGTTTGGTCTACGTGCCGCGAGACCGTTACACCACGGCGCTGCGCGAATCGATGCAGGGCATTTTGGAGGCGGCCGTGAACGGTTCGGTTTCGGCGCATACCATCCAGTTCGGCGAGTCGCCCTTGGCCCGTCTCCATATTCATGTGCGCACGGCGCCCGGAAAAATTCCCGCTTACGATGCCCGCGACATCGAACGCAAACTGATCAAGGCGGCACGCGGCTGGGCGGACCAGCTGCAGGACGCCCTGGTTGCCCAGTGCGGCGAGGAACGCGGCATTCTTCTGCTCAACCATTACCGCACCGCGTTCCCGGCGAGCTACCGCGACCAGTTCGAGGCCGAGACGGCCGCCTCCGATATCGAGATCATCGAGGAAGCATTGGCGGGCGGCGACATCGGCATGAGCCTGTATCGGCCGGAAGACATGCCGGCGCATCAATTGCGATTCAAGGTTTACAGCGCCGGCGCGCCGATTCCGCTTTCCGACGTTTTGCCGATGCTCGAACACATGGGGCTCAAGGTCAACGACGAACGGCCGCACCGGCTGCGCCCCAGCGACAAATCCCACGCCCTGATCATGATCCACGATTTCGGGTTGGAGACGCGCAGCGGCTCGCCGGTCGATATCGGCGCGGTCGAGGACAACTTCAAGGAGCTGTTCAGCCACGTTTGGGCGGAAACCGTCGAAAGCGACGGCTTCAACGCGCTGGTGCTCGAAGCGGGGTTGAACTGGCGCGAGGTCATCGCCTTGCGGGCGTTCTGCAAGTATATCCGGCAGGCGCAGATTCCGTTTTCCCAGGAATACATGGAACAGACCCTGGTCAAGAACCGTCATATCGCGCGCAAGATCGTGGATATGTTCCTGCTCAAGTTCGACACCAAGCAGGCCAAGGGCGTGAACAGCAAGATCGTCGGCCTGCGCCAGCAATTGGCGGAAGCTCTCGACGCCGTCGCCAGCGCCGACGAGGACCGCATCCTGCGCCGCTTCATCAACGTGGTCGAATCGATGTTGCGGACGAACTTCTTTCAACCGGGCGAGAACGGCGAACCGAAGCCGTACATGTCCTTCAAGCTCGATTCGCGCAACATCGACGATTTGCCGCTGCCGAAGCCGTGGCGCGAAATTTTCGTCTACAGTCCGCGGATCGAAGGCATTCACCTGCGCTTTGGCAAGGTGGCCCGCGGCGGGTTGCGCTGGTCGGACCGGCGCGAGGATTTCCGCACCGAAATCCTGGGGCTCGTGAAGGCGCAACAAGTCAAAAACGCCGTCATCGTGCCGGTCGGCTCCAAGGGCGGTTTTGTCGTGAAACACCCGCCCATGGGCGGCGACCGGGAGGCATTTCTCAACGAAGGAATTGCCTGCTACAAAACACTCATCTCGGGTCTTCTCGACATCACCGACAACCTGAAGGGCGACAAGGTCGTGCCGCCGAAGAACGTGGTGCGCCACGACGAGAACGATCCTTATCTGGTCGTTGCGGCGGACAAAGGCACGGCGACGTTCTCCGATATCGCCAACGGCGTTTCGACGGCTTACGGGTTCTGGCTCGGCGATGCTTTTGCGTCTGGGGGAAGCGTCGGTTACGATCACAAGAAGATGGGCATCACCGCGCGCGGCGCCTGGGAATGCGTGAAGCGGCATTTCCGCGAGATCGGCAAGGATATTCAAAAAGAGGATTTCACGGTGGTCGGCGTCGGCGATATGTCGGGCGACGTGTTCGGCAACGGCATGCTGCTGTCGAAGCACATCAAGCTGCTCGGTGCGTTCAACCATCTGCATATCTTTCTCGATCCCGATCCGGACACGGCCAAGAGCTGGGCGGAGCGCAAGCGCCTGTTCAATCTGCCGCGGTCTTCCTGGGCGGATTACAACAAGGCCCTGATCTCCAAGGGCGGCGGCATTTTCGAGCGCAGCGCCAAGTCGATCCCCTTGTCGCCGGAAATCCGCAAGGCGTTCGGCGTTTCCCAAACCGCCATGGCGCCGAGCGATCTGATCAAGACGTTGCTGACGGCAGGGGTCGATCTCTTGTGGTTCGGCGGTATCGGCTCCTACATCAAATCGAGCGAGGAAGGCCACGCCGATGCCGGCGACCGATCGAACGACGCCAACCGGGTCAACGGCAATCAGGTGCGCGCGAAAGCCGTCGGCGAAGGCGCGAATCTCGGCATGACGCAGCGCGGCCGGGTCGAATACGCGCTCAAGGGCGGGCGCATCAACACCGATTCGATCGACAATTCCGCCGGCGTCGATTGCTCCGATCATGAGGTCAACATCAAGATTCTGATCGATGCCGTGATAGCCAAGGGCGGCATGAAGAAGGCGGGCCGCACCGCGCTGCTCGAAAGCATGACCAATGAAGTCGGCGAATTGTGCCTTTCGGACAATTACCTGCAAAGCCAGGCCATGACCCTGTCGCAAAGCCAGGGCGTTCATATTCTGGACGTTCAGATTCGCCTGATGAAGCTGCTCGAGAAGGAGGTCGATCTCAACCGCACGGTCGAGTTCCTGCCCGACGACGAAACGCTCGCCGAACGCCAGCAGACGAAGCAGGGATTGGTTCGTCCGGAGCTGTCGGTGCTGCTGTCGTACTCGAAAAACTGGCTGTATGCCGAACTGCTCGAATCGGACGTGCCGGACGATGCGTTCCTGCTCGGCGATCTCGATGAGTATTTCCCGACCGCGTTACAGAAGAAGTTCTCCAAGGAAATTCCGAATCACCGGCTGCGCCGCGAGATCATCGCCACCGTCGTGACCAACAACATGATCAACCGGGTCGGCGAAACGTTCGTCTCGCGCTTTATCGAGCGGACCGGCATGAGCCCCGCCGAGATCGTCCGCGCTTTCATCGTGACCCGCCACGTTTTCGAGCTGGACGCGCTGTGGTCCGAGATCGAATCCCTCGACAACAAGGTTCCCGCCGCCGCCCAAACCGCGATGCTGCAGGATATCGTCCACCTGTTGGACTGGGCGACCTTATGGTTCCTCAGAAACGGCGACCGGCCGCTCGATATCGGCAAGCACGTCGATGCCTATCAGGAAGGGGTCGGCACGCTTGCGGAAAATCTGCCGAAGGTTTTACCGGATCATTATGCCGAGGATCTCAAGACCCGGGCGAAACCGTATGTCGATCAAGGCGTGCCCGAAAAGCTGGCGCTGCGGATCAGCGGCCTCGTCAATCTGTTCTCGGCCTGCGATATCGTGCGGCTGTCGCAACGGCGCAAGCTGCCGGTCACCCATGTCGGCAAGCTGTATTTCGCCGTCGGCACCCAGTTCATGCTGGGCCGCCTGCGCGCCGCCGCCGATAAGCTCGATACGCAAACCCACTGGCAGAAACTGGCCGCCGAAGCCCTGATCGAGGAGCTGTACGGCCATCAGTTGACGCTCAGCAATCACGTTTTGGACGGCGTCAAAAACGGCACGTCCCCCGATAAGGCGGTCGAGACCTGGAACAAGCGCCATCACGACTCGGTCGAACAGACGAAACAGCTGCTGTCCGAACTGTGGTCGGCCGCGGTCACGGATTTGTCGATGGTGGCGGTCGCAAGCCGGCAATTGCGCGCCCTCTCGGATATCGCCGCCCGGTAGATTTTGTCAGAACCGTCCGACACCGCCCGCCCCGCCGGCCGCGCGCCATCGAAAGCGGCGGTGATCGGCTGGTGTTTTTACGACTGGGCGAACTCTTCCTTTCCGACCGTCATCACCACCTTCGTCTTCGCCGCCTATTTCACCAAGGCGGTCGCCGCCGATCCGATCGCCGGCACCGAGCAGTGGGGCTATGCAATCAGCGCCTCGGCGCTGCTGGTC
>JAVJPD010000473.1:0-4827 GCA_040216475.1 Rhodospirillales bacterium | reverse complement strand
CCATTCAAGGGCTGGAGGCGCTCAATCGCGGGGTCGAGGCCGTTCTTTATACCGACAGCAAATATCTTCAAGACGGCATTACACAGTGGATCGGCAATTGGAAACGCAACGGCTGGAAAACGTCGGCCAAGAAACCGGTTAAGAACGTCGATCTGTGGCAACGGCTCGATACGGCGCTCGATCGCCATCGCGTCACCTGGCGATGGGTGAAGGGGCATGCGGGCCATCCCCAGAACGAACGCGCCGACGAGTTGGCGCGGCTCGGACTCGAAGAGCATCGCTCATAAGCGAAAGTCTTTCCGAGAGAAGCCCCGGAAAGCCTTTCTCGAAACGTTTCGGGAATTAGCCGAGGTGTTGGAGCAGCGTTTCGGCGCTGGTCTTGCCGTAATCGCCGTCTTCGAGGTTCAGTTCCTTGACGACGCCGTTATCGACGATCATCGAGAACCGTTGCACGCGTGTGCCCATGGCCTTCGCCGTCAGATCGAGCGCAAGGCCGAGGGCCTTGGCCAGCTCGGCGTTGCCGTCACCGACCATTTTCACCTTGCCCGTTGCATTGTGCTGTTTCCCCCAGGCGTTCATGACGAACGCGTCGTTCACGGAAACGCATACGATTTCGTCGATGCCCTTGGCCTTCAACGCGTCCGCGTTGGCGACGAAACCCGGCAGATGTTTGGCCGAGCATGTCTTGGTGTAGGCGCCTGGCAGGCCGAACAAGGCGACTTTCTTGCCTTTGAAATAATCCGCGGTTGCAACGTCTTCGAGACCGCCTTCACCCATCGTTTTCAGGGATACGGCGGGGAATTTATCGCCAGCTTTGATGGTCATGATCAGGGCCTCGCTGTTTTAGAGTTGGGCTAAAATTTTGTCGGCGCCGGACACTTCGAATTTCGACGGGGCGTCCTCGACGTTGATACTTTTTACGATGCCGTCGTCGATCAGCATGGAGAACCGCTTGGCGCGCGTGCCGAGACCGGCGGCGGAGCCGTCGAAGGTGAGCCCCAGCATGGCCGCATAAATCCCGCTGCCGTCCGCGATCATGGTGATCTTGCCGAGCGCGCTTTGGTCTTCCGCCCAGGCTTTCGTGACGGCCGGATCGTTAACCGTAAGGCAAACGACCGATCCCACGCCCTTGGCCTTCAAGGCGCCGGCGTTTTCGAGATAATTCGGCATGTGTTTGGCCGAGCAGGTCGGCGTATAGGCGCCGGGTACGGCGAACAGGGCGACTTTCTTGCCCTTGAAAAGGTCATCCGTATTCACGTCTTCGGCATCGCCGGCGCTGATCGCCTTGACGGTAGCCGACGGCATTTTATCGCCAACTTTAATGGTCATGTGTATCCCTTTGGTTGTATACGATCTTCGTCCCTTGGCGGGTTCTCCCCCAACAAATAAGCAATTTTGGCTTAAAGTCCATCCCTGTTTCGGGACGACGGATTATTTGCGTCCCCGATCCGCCGTCGCGTGCGTTTTCGCCCGGTCCAGGGCTTGCTGCACGGCGGCTTGCGTCAGGAGTTCCGGCAAGGCGATGCCTGCCGGTGCATTCGGGCCGTAGACCGCATTGAACGGAATGCCGTACCGGCCGAATTTTGCAAGATAGCGCGCAATGGCTTCGTCGGGTCGGGTCCAATCGGCCTGCATGGCGACGATCCGTTTGTCTCCGAGCTGCTTGCGGATCGATGCGGCATCCAGCACCAGCGCCTTGTTGACTTGGCATGTGATGCACCAATCCGCGGTGACGTCGACGAAAACGGTTTTGCCCTGGCCGACGAGACGCGGAATGGCCGCTTCGTCGAACGGCGTCCAGTAGGAATCGCGCTTACCTCCTTTGTTCGCTTGCCCGGTGCTGTCGGCGAGCCAGGCCGGAATGAAAAAGGCGGCAATTATTAGGGCGCCCACGGCCGGCCAAACCTTGCGGGCCGGTAAACGCGTCCGGTGATGGCGAGCATAGAGCAACACGATTACGGCCAAGAGGACCGCCGCGATGAGGCTTGTCGCCGTCAAATCGATAAGCGCGATCAACACGCTGAGCAGCCATATGGCCGTCGCGGCAAGGGCGAAGCCGAGGATTTTACGAAGGACGAGCATCCATCGCCCGGGGCGGGGCAGCGACGTCGCCAGTTTGGGCGCCGCGGCGATCAATAGATACGGCAACGCGAGGCCGACGCCGAGGGCGGCGAAGATGATCAGAATTTCCGACGTGCCGCGGGACAACGCGAAGCCGACGGCCGTTCCCAGAAACGGCGCCGAACACGGGGTAGCCAAAAGCGTCGCCAGAATACCGGTCACGAAGTGCCCGCCCAGGCCGTGCACATGGCTCGTGTGCTCGCCCGCGTCGGCGATCCAGCGCGGCAGGGCGATTTCGAAGAACCCCCACAGGTTGCAGGCAAACAACGTAACGATGACGGCCATCGCGATCAGGAACCAGGGCTGTTGAAACTGAATGCCCCAGCCGATCGACATGCCGGCGGCTTTGAGCGCGATGAGGCTGCCGGCGAGCACCAGGAACGAAAAGACGATACCGGCGGCCGAAGCGACAAAACTGAAACGAACCGCTCTCGATTCCCTGCCGCCGTGACTGACGACGCCGAGCAGCTTGATGGACAGCACGGGGAGAACGCAGGGCATCAGGTTCAGGATCAACCCGCCCAACAGCGCGATCAAGACGATTTGCCATAAGGCCGATGAAACGCTCGGAGCGGATTCTTGCGCCGCCGAACGGGTTGTCGGCGCCAAGCGCGTTTCGATGCTGCGTTTGCCGTCGACCAGGGTAAAGACGAGCGGGTGTTTCAGAAACGTGTCCGTGCCGCCCTTTAGATCCTTCAGGCCGAAAATCGGAATCTGAAAGCGTGCCGAGTTTTTTTCGTCGGCAAGTTCGATTCGCGGTTTGCCGAATTGGATCTCCTTGCCGCCTTCGACGAAGATATCCGGGTTCGTAAACGGTACGGAGCCGGACGATGCGGTTACCGACAGCACCGGCTTTTTGACGTCGTCGGTGAAAACGGCTCGATCGATCTTCAGGCCGTGACTCGTGCCGACGCCGGGGACGAGAACCTTGAACCGGTTGATGAGGTGGGCATCGCGGCTGATGCCGGCGGGGCCGGCCGGCAGGGACAGTGCCAACGTCGCGTTATAGGGAATGCAGATTTCCCTGCAGGCTAGGAAATCGAGCTTCGCTCGGGCATGCAGGGGCTTGCCCGGCTCGGCGAGCGCGGCCTGTATCGGAAGGACGACCTCGTCTTTGTATCCCTGCGTATCGAATCCGAGAACGGAAAACCGTTTTGGCGCCGGCCATGAAATTTCGGCATCTTTTAGGTTTTCCGAACCATCCCAGGTCAAGCGCGGCGGGAAGCCGGCATCGCCGGGGGAACGCCAATAAATTTTCCAATCGTTTTGCAGTTTGACGTGAAGCCCGAGGGGCGCTTGCTTTTGATCGCCGACGGCGGTGACGGCCGAGATAAGGCGGACCTGGACATGCTCCGACCGGAACGTGTTCGAGGCGGGCGAATCGGCGGCCTCGATCGGGATGGCGGCCATGCCGACGAACAGAAGAAAGAATATGGTTGTTAACCGGCGCATGTGTTTTCGGCGAGGCCGCTCGTTGGGGCTGGTCGGCGTAAAACCCGGAAAACGCCCTGATTTGACGGGTTATATCGCATTTCGTCGTTCGCGACGACAATACAAATGACGATCACAATACCTTGAGCCTGCCGAAAACACGGGCAATTCGGGCAAATCGCTTTTGGCGCGGGGAAAGCTTTGCCACAATATTGTCGTAATGCCGCGTTAACCCCATCTATGAAACAGGACCGGAGTTGTTCAGGGTCGTCGTATTCACAAAGGAGCGGTGGCAATGACCAAACAAAGCGAGACGTCTTTATCGGGACAATTGCTCGTCGCGATGCCGGGGATGCCCGATCCCCGGTTTTCGAAAACCGTTATCTACATGTGCGCGCATAATTCGGAAGGCGCGATGGGCTTGGTCGTCAACCGGCCGATCGAGTCGTTGAGCTTTCCGGATCTGCTCGAACAACTCGGGATCGGCACCGATCAAATGAACCAGCAAATCAGAGTGTTGTTCGGCGGGCCGGTGGAATCCGGCCGCGGCTTCGTGCTGCATTCGTCCGACTACCGCCAAGAGGCGACGATGCCGGTGGACGAAAAGGTCGCCCTGACCGCGACGGTCGATATCCTCAAGGCGATCGCCGGCGGCGTCGGCCCGAACCAAAGCCTGCTCGCTTTGGGATACGCGGGCTGGGGGCCGGGTCAGCTCGACGGCGAGATCAAGGCAAACGGATGGCTGAACGTGGACGCCGATGACTCGCTCGTCTTCGACGACGGCCTGGATACGAAATGGGAACGGGCGTTGAAGAAGATCGGAATTGATCCGCTGCTGCTTTCGAACGAAGCGGGCAACGCTTAAACGGCTGGCTCTGGGTCATTGATATAGATCGGATTCACATGATTTATCGGAACCGAACGGCGCTTCCGATAAACCATGATCCGATCTAATGCGCCAGTTGCTTGATCAGGTCGGGAAACGTATCGACCTTGGCGATGCGCCCCAGGACCGTGAACGTCGGCAAGCCGTCGGTTAGCGTACGGGCGACGTTTTCGACATCCGCAGCGGTTATAGCCTCGATTTTTTCGACCACCTCCTCGATCGGCAGCGGCCGTTTGAAAATCATCATTTGCCGGGCCAACTGCTCGCATCGCGACGACGTGCTTTCCAGGGACATCAGCGTCGCCGCTTTGAGTTGCGCCCGGGCCCGGTTGATCTCGGCGTCTTCGATGTTGTCGCCGCTCTTGCGGATTTCCTCGCAGACGATCGGC
>JAVJPD010000472.1:0-6202 GCA_040216475.1 Rhodospirillales bacterium | reverse complement strand
CTTCAGCGTCGTGTTGCGGCAGACCTCGCGGATTTTCGGATCCTCGATGCTTTCCATCGAGAAGTTGCGCGCGTCCATCGGGTCCTTATACAGCGCGAGCGCGGCGCAGAACGCGGTGCTGTACTGGCCGAGCATGATGTCGGTCGGCTCGGGGATATCGTGATGCGTCACGATCTTTTCGTTGCCCTCGATGACGATGCTTTTCACGTCGTCGCCGGTGAAGCCGTGTTCCTTTTTCATATCCAGGATGCCCTGCACCGGCGTGTGCGAGGTGATGTGGCACGGGTAGCGTTTGAACACGATGAACTGCGCGTCCCAGCGTTTGCCGAGATCCTTCAGCAGTTCGTCCTGGTTGGCGTTGCGCGCGTACACGTTAAGAAAACCGAAGGTGCCTTCGAGGATGGTGCTCGGGCCGGTGAAGCCGTCGCGCGCGAGGGTCGCCGCGAACACGCCGCTTTCCGCGGCGCGGCCCAGGTGCAGGCGCTTGACCATGCCGCCGGTGCCGGATTTCGCGAATTCGAGCAGGCCCGAGGACAGCGAGCCGGCAACACCCAATGCATTCGTCATGCGTTCTTCGTCGAGGCCCATCAGCCGGCCGGCGGCCATCGCGCCGCCGAAGCCGCCGTTGATGCCCGGCGCGTGAAAGCCCAGTTCCTCGCACGAATGCTTGGCCGAGTTGCCGATGCGATTGAGGATTTCGATGCCGGCGGTGAACGCGGTGATGACGTCCTTGCCGCTCTTGCCGAGTTCCTGCGCCATGGCGAACGAGCTCGGCACCAGCACCGCGCCCGGGTGCATGCCGACCGACGGCATGCGCAGGTTGTCGAGCTCGAAGGAATGCGACAGCGCGCCGTTGGCGAGCGCGGCCATGGCGGGCTGAACCCGATGCCCCTCGGGGCCGAAGATGCCGCTCTTGCCGGGTGCGCTCGTCGTCGTCGCGTGCTTGATGACCATCTTGCTCCACGGCAGCTCGGTGCCGAAGGTGCAGGCGGCGATGGTGTCGATGATGCAGAACTTGGTGCGCTCGACGGTCTCGGGCGGGATGTCGCCGTATTTCAGATTCGCGGCGAACGCGGCCAGGGTCTCGGTCTTGGTTTTGCTCATGGGGATCGCTCTCTGTTGAGGATTTTTTTGGATGAAGGAATTTTTTACGCGGCGCCCGGCTGCGACGGGTCAGGCCGCGCCCGGTTGAGAAAGGAACGGCACCTCCTTTTGATGTTTTGCGCGGAAGGCGTCGATGTCGGACTTGAACTGCAGCGTCCGGCCGATGGCGTCGAGGCCTTGCAGAAGGCAGCGTTTCGGCACCGGGTTGATGTCGAAGGGGTAAACCGCGCCGTCCGGCCCGGTGACGGTCTGCGCCTCGAGGTCGACGGCGATCTCGCAGCCCGGATCGGCATGAATCTGCCGGCGCAGCTTGACGCAGGTTTCCTGCGGCAGTTTCACCGGCAGCACGCCGTTCTGCAGGCAGTTGTTGTGATGGATGTCGCCGAAGCTCGATGCGATCACGCAGCGCACGCCGAAGAACATCAAGGCGTAGACGGCGGACTCGCGCGACGAGCCGCCGCCCCAGTTGCGATCCGCGACGATGATCTTGGCGTTGCGGTAGGGCTCCTTGTTCATGATGAACTCGGGAATCTCCGTGCCGTCGGCGTTGAAGCGAAGATAATGGAACAGGATCTTCGGGTAGAACGGATCGCCGAACGGGACCTTGTTGAACTCGGTCGGGCAGATCTGGTTGGTGTCGACGTTGGCGAAATCGATGGGGGCGGCGATCCCCTTGAGCGTGGTAAAGGCTTCCATCAGTTGCCTCCCTTCAAAATCGTGCGTACGTCGGTGAGCTTGCCGGTGATCGCGGCGGCCGCGGCCATCGCCGGGCTGACGAGATGAGTTCTGCCGCCGCGGCCCTGGCGGCCGCGGAAGTTGCGGTTCGAGGTCGAGGCGCTGCGCTCGCCGGGCTGCAGTTTGTCGCCGTTCAGCGCGGTGCAGAGCGAACAGCCGGCGGCCCGCCATTCGAAGCCGGCGTCGGTGAAGATTTTGTCGAGCCCCTCGGCTTCCGCTTGGCGTTTGATCGGAGTCGAGCCCGGCACGATCCAGGCCGGGATCTTCGCCTTGCCGTGCTTGGCGACCTCGGCGGCGGCGCGGATGTCCTCGATGCGCGAGTTGGTGCATGAGCCGATGAAGACCTTGTCGATCTCGATGTCGGAGAGCGCCATGCCGGGTTTCAGGCCCATGTAGTCGAGCATGCCCTCGATTTCGGTTTTCTTGTCCGAGGTCGCCGCGTCCTCGGGCGAGGGCACGCGCCCGGTGATCGGCATCGCGGTTTCCGGGTTGGTGCCCCAGGTGACGGTCGGCGCGATCTCGGCGCCGTCGAGCGAGACCTCGGTGTCGAATACGGCGTCGTCGTCGGACGGCAGGGTCTTCCAGTAGGCGACCGCGTTATCCCAGGCCTTGCCCTTGGGCGCGAACTCGCGGCCCTCGACGAAGGCGAAGGTTTTATCGTCCGGCGCGATGATGCCGGCGCGCCCGCCCGCCTCGATCGACATGTTGCTGACCGTCATGCGCTGTTCGACCGACATGTCGCGAAACGTCGAGCCCGCGTATTCGATCACGTGGCCGGCGGCGCCGCCATGGCCGATTTTCGCAATGATCGCCAGGATCACGTCCTTCGAATGCACGCCGAAGCCGAGCGTGCCGTCGACCATGATCCGCATGGTCTTGGGTTTGCGCTGCCAAATCGTTTGCGTGACCATGATGTGGAAGATTTCGGACGCTCCGGCGCCGAACGACCAGTTGCCCAGCGCGCCGTGGGTCGAGGTGTGGGAATCGGCGCCGACCAGCAGGATGCCCGGGATCGAGGCGCCGAGTTCCGGCCCGGCGACGTGCAGGATGCCCTGCTTGGGATCGTCGATGCCGTAAAAGTGAACGCCGCTGGATGTGGCATTCGAGGCCAGCAGCTTGACCATGCCGCGGATTTTCTCGTCCGGAATGGCGTCGACGCCGGTATCGCGCTGTTTGGGGTCGGTCGGCACGTAGTGGTCTGAAAACGCGAAGATTTTATCGGGTTCCGCGATCGTGCGGTTTTCCCGCTTGAGCTTGTCGTAGGTGTGCCGCGAGCCTTCGTGGATCAGGCAGCGATCGACATAGAGGAGGGTTTCGCCTTCTTCCTCGGCGATCACGTGCCGGTCCCAGATTTTTTCGAACATCGTACGTGCGGGCGCCATGAATCCTCCCTAATCAGGCCGGCCCAATCGGGCCGGAATATTGGTTTTTTTCGGGTTCACCGAGGTTCGGTGGGACGAACCCGCCAAACTCAGCCGACTCCGGGGGGTCTGTCAAGTCCAGTGTAAGTATTGCATTTCGGCTCGGAGCCCTCTAATCAACATGGAAAAGCGTCGTTATTATCCACATTATCCACTCAATCGTTTGTGGCAACCAGGGAGAGGCTGTCGTGACAGCGATCGGAAAAGATACCTTGAAAACCCGCCGGACCCTCAAGGTCGGCGGTAAATCCTACGACTATTACAGCATCAAGGCCGCCGGCGAGGCCCTGGGCGAGGATTTTTCCCGGCTGCCCCGCTCGATGAAGGTGGTGCTGGAGAACTTCCTGCGCCGCGAGGACGGCCGCACCGTGACCGTGGACGATATCAAATCGGTCGCGCAATGGCTCAAGGACAAGAAATGCCCGCGCGATATCGCGTTCCATCCGGCCCGGGTCATGACCCACGACGTCGGCGGTTTTCCGGCGATTCTCGACATGGCGGCGATGCGCGAAGCCATGGTGCGCCTCGGCGGCGATGCCAAGAAGATCAACCCGATTCTCCCCGTGGACCTGATCATCGATCACTCGGTCGGCATCGATTTCTACGGCACCCCCGATGCCTTCGAAAAAAACGTGAATTTGGAGATGGAGCGCAACGTCGAGCGCTACGCCTTCGCCAAGTGGGGCGCCCAGGCGTTCGATAATCTTCGCATCATTCCGCCGGGAACCGGCATCTGTCACCAGATCAACCTGGAATATCTGGCGAAAACGGTCTGGACCAGCAAGGATCCCAACGGCAAATTGGTCGCCTATCCCGATACCCTGGTCGCGACCGACAGCCACACGCCGATGGTCAACGCGCTCGCCGTGTTGGGCTGGGGCGTCGGCGGTATCGAGGCCGAATCCGTGATGCTCGGCCAGCCGATTTCCATGCTGCTGCCGGAAGTCGTCGGCATGAAGCTGACCGGCTCGCTCAAGGAAGGCATGACGGCGACCGACATGGTGTTGAACGCCGTGCGGATGCTGCGCGAAAAAGGCGTGGTCGCGAAGTTCGTCGAGTTCTACGGCCCCGGCCTGGCGTCGCTTGCCATTGCCGACCGCGCGACGCTCGCCAACATGTCGCCCGAGTATGGCGCGACCTGCGGTTTTTCGCCGGTCGACGAGGCGACGTTACGGTATATGCGCCTCACGGGCCGCGACGAGGATCAGGTTGCGCTGGTCGAGGCCTATGCCAAGGAACAAGGCCTCTGGCGTCATGACGACGATCCCGATCCGGTCTTTACCGATACCCTGGAGTTGGACCTCGGCAGCATCGAGCCGAGCCTCGCCGGGCCGAAACGCCCGCAGGATACGGTCAAGCTGTCGCAGGCCAAGCCGTCGTTCGCCAAGGCGCTGACCGGTTTCGTCGACGATAAAGCCAAGCCCGCGCCGTTCGACGCGGACGGCAAAAACCATAAGCTCGGTCATGGCGACGTTGTGCTCGCGGCGATTACGTCGTGCACCAACACCTCGAACCCGAGCGTGATGATCGCGGCGGGCCTGCTTGCGAAGAAGGCGCACGCCAAGGGGCTGACCAAGAAGCCGTGGGTGAAGACGAGCCTGGCGCCGGGCAGTCAGGTCGTGGCCGATTACTTCGAGGCCGCCGACCTGCAGAAGGAACTCGACGCGCTCGGGTTCAACCTCGCGGGCTTCGGCTGCACGTCGTGTCTCGGCAACTCGGGTCCGCTGGACGAACCCGTGGCCGAAGCGATCGAGAAAGATAAACTCGTCGCCTGCGCCGTGTTGTCGGGCAACCGTAACTTCGAGGGCCGGGTGCATCCGCTGTGCCGGGCCAACTATCTCGCTTCGCCGCCGCTGGTGGTCGCGTTTGCCATTGCCGGCACCATGAACATCGACATGTTCAACGATCCGCTCGGCAAGGACAAGGACGGCAACGACGTCTATTTAAAAGACATTTGGCCGAGCAACGAGGAAATCCAGCAGGTCATCGAATCGGTCATTACGCCGGACATGTTCCGCAAGCGTTATGCCGACGTCGAGAAAGGGCCGAAGCAATGGCAGGCGCTGAAATCGCCGACGGGACCGACCTACGATTGGGACGATACCTCGACCTATCTGCAGAACCCGCCGTTCTTCGACGGCACCGAAGCCAAGCCGGCACCGTTGAAGGATATTCACGGCGCCCGGGTGCTGCTGCTGCTCGGCGATTCCGTCACCACGGATCACATTTCCCCGATCGGTGCGATTTCCAAGAACACGCCGGCGGCGGACTTCCTGATCGAGCGGCAGGTCCGGCCGCAGGACTTCAACATCTACGGCGCGCGCCGTTGTTCGCACGATATTATGACGCGCGGCACGTTCGCCAATATCCGTATCCGCAACCTGATGGTGCCCGATACCGAAGGCGGCGTGACCAAGCATCTGCCCGACGGCGAGGTCATGTCGGTGTTCGAGGCCGCCATGAAGTATCAGGCCGAGGGTGTGCCGCTGGTCGTGGTCGGCGGCAAGGAATACGGCACCGGCTCGTCCCGCGACTGGGCGGCCAAGGGCACGCGTCTTTTGGGCGCGCGCGCGGTGATCGCGGAAAGCTACGAGCGGATTCACCGCTCCAACCTGATCGGCATGGGCGTGATCCCGTTGCAGTTCAAGGACGGCATGACCCGTGAAACCCTGAAGCTCGACGGTACCGAGGTTTTCGATATCACCGGGATCGAGGGCAAGCTGAAGCCGCAGATGGACATTCCGTGCACCATCACCCGGGCCGACGGTTCCAAGGAGACGATCACGGTGTTGAGCCGCATCGATACGCTCGATGAGGTCGAATACTTCGTCAACGGCGGTATCCTGCAATACGTGCTGCGTCAGATGATGGCGGCGTAAGCGAGTATAAAAAGAATTCAAGAGGGAGGGCTCGATGCCTGATTCGAAATACGACGTTTTGGT
>JAVJPD010000471.1:0-1022 GCA_040216475.1 Rhodospirillales bacterium | reverse complement strand
GATGATCGGCGTCACCGACGTACGCTTGCCCCTGTCATCGCCCCGGAGATAAAGGTAAGGTTTTTTCATGCGAGTCGTTTCCCTCATCCCGAGTGCCACCGAAATCGTCGCCGCCCTGGGCTGCGGGGATTGGATCGTCGGCCGGTCGCACGAATGTGATCATCCCGCCGGCATCGAGGCCCTGCCCGTCTGCACGGCACCGCGCCTCGATCTGCGCGGCTCCAGCGCCGACATCGACAAACGGGTCAAGGACGCGCTTAAAACCGCGTTGGCCGTTTACGAGGTCAAGGAGGGCCTGTTGCGCGAGCTGGACCCGGACGTGATCATCACCCAAAGCCAGTGCGAGATTTGCGCCGTCAGCCTCAAGGACGTCGAAGCCGCGGTTTGCGATTGGACGGGCCGGAACGTGCGGATCGTCTCGCTCGAGCCGATGTGCCTGAACGACGTCTATCAGGATATCCGGCGGGTCGCGGAAGCCCTGAACGTCATCGAGGCGGGCGAAACGCTGATCCGTGACATGAAAACCCGAATCGCCGCCATCGAAGCCAAGACCAGGGCCCTGCCGTCCCGCCCCAGCATCGCCTGCATCGAATGGACCGATCCCATGATGGCCGCGGGCAATTGGGTGCCGGAAATGGTAACCCTGGCCGGCGGAACCGATCCGCTCGGCAAGGCCGGCGAGCATGCGCCCTGGATGGATTGGGATCGGCTGATCGGCGCCGAACCCAACGTGGTCGCCTTCATGCCCTGCGGCTTCGGCCTGGAGCGTACCGATCGGGAATCCCGGGTCGTCATCGACAATCCGAATTGGTCAAAGTTGCCTGCCGTTCGGGAAGGCCGGACCTATATCACCAACGGCAACGCGTTCTTCAACCGGCCGGGGCCGCGCTTGGTGGAATCCCTGGAAATCCTAGCGGAAATCCTCCACCCCGACACATTCCAATTCGGCCATGAAGGGTCCGGCTGGCAGGCCGTACGCACCGCCTAAACGTTGCCGAAACGCCCGCGAAGCCTTATTTAGA
>JAVJPD010000470.1:0-1050 GCA_040216475.1 Rhodospirillales bacterium | reverse complement strand
GCGGTGACGTGGCCGATCTCGAGTGCCAGCCCTCCCGCCATCTCGGCCTCGTTCTCGGCCAAGGCGAGCAGCCCGCGCGTGATGTAGACGAAGCCGCCCGGCAAGGCGAAGGCATTGACCGTGGGATCGTTCAGCACCGTGATCGTGAAGGCAAGATCCGGCATATCGGATACCCGCGCGAGTTTCAGGCCGACCGTCTGCACGTAAGACGTGAACCGCGTATCCCCGTATGCGCCGCCGAACTGCTTGACGATCTTCGGGTGCTCGCCGCGCCCGACGTCGATTTCCTGCTGCGGCGACATGAACGCGGTGAAGCTCTGCTCGCCGGTCGCCGGGTTCACCGTACAGCCCGCGAGCGCCCACACCGGCGCCAGCGCCAGCGCCAGTAACAACACCGACAGACGATGAAGAATCGAACGCTTAATCACGGGACGGTCCCTCCTCGATGATTTCGATCTGTTCGGGATGGCTCGCCTCGATCAGGGGGCCGTTGCGTTTTCTGAGCCAGCCCCGGACCTGCACGACCTTGCCCTTGTACGCCAACGGGTCGATGCCGGCCTTGCGGAACAGGCGCAGCGCGCGGAAACGGAGCATGATCGTAAAGTCGCTCCGCCAATCCTTGCCGAAATTGACGTAAACGGTGTTGTTCACCTTGGCCGTATCGTAAACCGTGCCGCGCACGATCTGAAACGTGCCGATGTCCCTCTCCGCGATCTTCGGCGTGCGGACCGCATAGAACGGATCGGCCCAAATGCCGCGCCGGTCCTTGCGCGCGTCACGCTCGATGCGCAGCATCTCCGCGACCCGGGCGCGGTTGTCGGGAAAGCTGTAGACCCGGGCCATGCCCCGGCGCAGCAGCTCGCCTTGTATCCAGGTATTGCCGTCGAACAGATGAGCGAGCAGACGGCCGTGGCGGTCCTGGCGGCGCCCGCCGAAGGAGACCGTCAAGGTTTTCCGGTAAACCAGCTTTTGCAGGGCGCGCCGGGATTCGGTCGAGAGCGGCCAGGCCTTGAAATTCTTGCGCCCCAAGGGCAGCTTCGGCGCCTGAAT
>JAVJPD010000469.1:0-1981 GCA_040216475.1 Rhodospirillales bacterium | reverse complement strand
TCCTCGAACACCTGCTTGAGCGTATTCACGGGACCGCACGGCACGCCGATCTTCTCCAGGCCCTCCAGCCATTCCTTCTGGGTCCGCCGGCCGGTGACCTTGTTGATCTCGGGGTTGAATTCGTCGCGGTTTTGAATGCGCAGGGAATTGGTTTCGAAACGCGGGTCCTCGATCAGGTGCATCGCATCGGCGAACGCGCAGAACCGCCTGAACTGCTCGTCGTTGCCGACCGCGATGATGATGTGCCCGTCGCTCGTCGGCACCACCTGATACGGCACGATATTCGGATGCGCATTGCCCAAACGGCGCGGCGTCTTGCCCGACATCAGATAGTTTTCGGCCTCGTACGCGAGCGTCGCCACCTGGGAATCGAGCAGCGCGAGATCGAGATGCTGGCCCCGGCCGGTCTTATCGCGGTGATGCAGGGCGGCGAGTACGGATACGGTCGCGTACATGCCGGTCATGATATCGGCGACGGCGATGCCGGCCTTCATCGGCTGGCCCTCGGGCTCGCCGGTCAGCGACATGATGCCGCCCATGCCTTGCGCCAGGAAATCGTATCCCGGACGCGGCGCGTACGGGCCGGTCTGGCCGAAGCCGGTGACCGAACAGTAGATCAGTTTCGGAAATTCCTTTTTCAGGCTTTCGTAATCCATGCCGTATTTCTTGAGCCCGCCGGTCTTGAAATTCTCGACCAGGATGTCGCACTGCGGCAACAGCCGTTTCAGCAGCTTCACCCCTTCGGGATCGGCGATATCGAGTGTGACCGAACGCTTATTGCGGTTCACGCTCAGGAAATAGGCGCTTTCGGCGGTGTCCTCGCCTTTCGGCGTCTTGGCCCACGGCGGGCCCCAGCGGCGGGTGTCGTCGCCCTTGCCGGGCCGCTCGATCTTGATGATATCCGCGCCCAGATCGCCGAGAATCTGCGTGCACGTCGGCCCCGCCAGGATACGGGTCAGATCCAACACGCGAATGCCGCTCAACGGGCCGATTTGCTCGCTCATAACGCCTCCCAAGATGACGGGTACGGTCGACGGGCTTTCTTACTTGAATGCAGTCGCCCCGTGGAAGCCCCGTGAAATCCCCGGTGTCAGGGCTATAGCCGGTATTGCCGCCGGGATCAACGGCGGCCCCGGATTCGCCCCGGAACCCAGCCTTGCACGGCCTACATATCGCGTTATCCTGGCACGCGATGATCCCGGGAAAAATCTCGGGACATCATGAAAAAGCAACGGCATATTGGGATAAATCGGGGATTAACCCGCTTCTTAAGGAGAAGACCATGGACGCACAGGCCGCCGTCGCCTTCAAGGCCGGCTCACCGCTTTCAATCGAAACCGTACGGCTTGACGGCCCGCGCGAGGGCGAGGTTCTGGTCGAGATCAAGGCGACCGGCATCTGCCATACCGACGCCTTCACGCTGTCGGGCGACGACCCGGAGGGCCTGTTCCCGGCGATCCTCGGCCATTAAGGCGCGGGCGTGGTGGTCGAAACCGGGCCCGGCGTCAAATCCTTGGTTGAAGGGGATCACGTGATCCCGCTCTACGTACCGGAATGCCGCCAGTGCAAGTTCTGCACCTCGGGCAAGACCAATCTCTGTCAGGCGGTGCGCGAAACCCAGGGCAAGGGCCTGATGCCCGACGGCTCCAGCCGGTTTTCGCTGAACGGCGAAAAGCTGTTTCACTACATGGGCACCTCGACGTTCTCGAACTTCACCGTGGTGCCGGAGATCGCGCTCGCGAAAATCCGCGCCGATGCGCCGTTCGACAAGGTCTGTTACATCGGCTGCGGCGTCACCACCGGCATCGGCGCGGTCATCAACACGGCCAAAGTGACACCGGGCTCGAACGTCGCCGTGTTCGGTCTCGGCGGCATCGGCCTCAACGTCATCCAGGGCGCGCGTCTGGTCGGCGCCGATCGGATCATCGGCATCGATTTAAACCCAAGCAAGAAGGCACTCGCCGGGAAATTCGGCATGACC
>JAVJPD010000468.1:0-1327 GCA_040216475.1 Rhodospirillales bacterium | reverse complement strand
GGCGTGTTCGGCGCCGTTTTCCTTGGCCGCCGCCAAGATCGACTCCAGCTCGGCGTCGTTGAGAAACGGGATCATCGGCGCCGCCATCACGCGCACCGGCACCCCTGCGTCGCTCAAGCGTTTGACGGCTTCGAGCCGCTTCGGCGGGCTCGCCGCGCGCGGCTCCATGATCCGCGCCAGGTCGCGATCCAGCGACGTCACCGACACCGCCACCGAGATCAACCGGCGCGCCGCCATCGAGGTCAGGATATCGAGATCGCGCAGCACGAGGCTGGATTTGGTGATGATCGCCGCCGGGTGATTATGCGCCGACAGGACCTCGAGCACCTGGCGGGTGATCTTGTATTTCCGCTCGACCGGCTGATAGGGGTCCGTATTGGCGCCGATCACGATCAGCTTGCATCGATAGCCGGGCTTGCGCAGCTCCTCGTCCAGCAGCTTCGCCGCCTTCGGCTTGTGGAACAGCTTGGTTTCGAAATCGAGCCCGGGCGAGAGGCCGTAATAGGCGTGGCTGGGCCGCGCGTAACAATAGATGCAGCCGTGCTCGCAGCCGCGATAGGGATTGATGGATTGATCGAAGCCGATATCGGGCGAATCGTTGCGCGCGATGATGGTGCGGGTCGCGTCCGCCGTCACCGTGGTGCGCAGCGGCGGCAGGTCTTCGTCCGGCGTCCAGCCGTCGTCGACGGCGACGCGCGCGTGCGGCTCGTACCGCCCGGTCGGATTGCCGACCGAGCCTCTTCCTTTGAGGGGGCCCTTTTTCGGCAGGCTGGGTAAGGGTTCGTCCATGCCCGGAGTGAACACCCGAAATAAGAACAAATCAAGAACAAAATCAGCCGGAAATCGCCCAACCCCGAGATCTTCCGTGTATGATGGCGACGCATCACCATCAGCCGTTTCATGTCTCATATCAGCGCCGTCATCCCCACCCTCAACGCCGAAGCGACCCTGGAACGAACCTTGGCCTGCCTCAAAGACGCTCCCCCGATCGGCGAGGTGATCGTTTCCGACGCCGCCGGCGCGGACGCCGGCAAGGCGATCGCCGAACGCTTCGGCGCCCGCGTGATCGAGGCCCCGCGCGGGCGCGGCGCGCAACTCGCCGCCGGCGCGGCCCAAGCGAAGCACGATTGGCTGTTGTTCCTGCACGCCGATACCGTACTCGGCGATGGCTGGATGGAAGCCGTCGAAGCGTTCGTCACGAAAAATAGCAACGAACGCGCCGCCGTGTTCCGCTTCGTCCTCGACGATACCCATTGGCGCGCGCGCGTGCTCGAAGCTCTGGTGCGTTGGCGGGTTCGGCTGTTCGCCCTGCCCTACGGCGATCAGG
>JAVJPD010000467.1:0-5607 GCA_040216475.1 Rhodospirillales bacterium | reverse complement strand
GTCATCGAGCTCGGCATCGGCCTGGGCGATGGTATAGCGCCCCTCCTCCATTGCCGAGAGATAGACGACCTCATCGGTCGCCCGGGCGTCCGTCACGATGCGGTACGGGGTTTCGATGAACCCGTATTTGTTGACTCGGGCATACGTCGCGAGCGAGTTGATCAGGCCGATATTCGGACCTTCCGGCGTTTCGATCGGGCAAATCCGGCCGTAGTGGGTCGGATGCACGTCGCGCACCTCGAAGCCGGCGCGTTCGCGGGTCAGGCCGCCCGGGCCCAACGCCGACAGGCGCCGCTTGTGGGTGATTTCGGACAGCGGGTTGGTTTGGTCCATAAACTGGCTGAGCTGCGACGAGCCGAAGAACTCGCGGACCGCAGCGGCGGCCGGTTTTGCGTTGATCAGATCGTGCGGCATCACCGTGTCGATGTCGACCGAACTCATGCGTTCGCGGATCGCGCGCTCCATGCGCAGCAGGCCGATGCGATACTGGTTCTCCATCAACTCACCGACCGAGCGGACCCGGCGGTTGCCGAGATTATCGATGTCGTCGATTTCGCCGCGGCCGTCCTTCAACTCGACCAGGGTCCGCACGACCTCGATGATGTCCTCGCGGCGCAGCACGCGGATGGTGTCGGCGACGTCCGCATTGCTGAAGTTCAGGCGCGAATTCATCTTCACCCGGCCGACGGCGGAGAGATCGTAGCGTTCCGAGTTGAAGAACATGTTGTTGAACAGCGCTTCGGCCGTTTCCACGGTCGGCGGCTCGCCCGGGCGCATGACCCGGTAAATGTCGATCAAGGCTTCCTCGCGCGAGGAATTCTTGTCGACCGCCAGGGTATTGCGGATGTACGGGCCGACGTTGACATGATCGATCGCCAGGGTGGGAATTTCCTCGACCCCGGCCTCGTTCAGCAGCGCCAGGGACTCTTCGGTGATTTCCTCACCGGCCTCGACGAAGATTTCGCCCGTGGCTTCGTTGATCACGTCGTTCGCGATGTAGCGGCCGATCAGATCCTCGTCGGCAACGAGCTGCTCTTCCATGCCCTTTTCCTGAAGCTGGCGCAGCAGCCGCGGGGTCATCTTGGTGCCGGCTTCGGCGACCACACGGCCGGTCTTGGCGTTGACCAGATCGTTGGTCAGTTTCACGCCGCGCAAGCGCTCGACCGAGAACACCGTGCGCCAGCCTTTCTTCGCGCGCGCGAACATGACCGTGTCATAGAACATCTTCAAAATATCTTCGGGTGCCAGACCGCGCGCCTCTTCCGGCGGCAGGGTCCGGCCCTCGGCGACGTACTCGGCGCGCTTTTTCGCCGTCACTTCGTCGTCGAGCGCCATCAGGATGGTCGTAACCGGCAGCTTGCGGCGGCGGTCGATACGCACATACGCCAGGTCCTTGGCGTCGAACTCGAAATCGAGCCAGGAGCCGCGATACGGAATCACCCGCGCGGCGAACAGATACTTACCGGACGAATGGGTCTTGCCCTTGTCGTGATCGAAGAACACACCCGGGGAACGGTGCATCTGCGAAACGATCACGCGCTCGGTACCGTTGATCACGAACGTACCGTTGTCCGTCATCAGCGGCATGTCGCCCATGTATACGTCCTGCTCTTTAATATCCCGGATCGAGCGGGAACCGGTTTCCTCGTCGACGTCCCACACCACGAGGCGCAGCGTCACGCGCAACGGCGCCGAAAAGGTCATGCCGCGCTGCTGGCATTCCTCGACGTCGTATTTCGGCTCTTCGAACGCATACCGGACGAATTCCAGCGTGCCCCGTTCCGCGAAATCCTGGATCGGAAACACCGATTTGAAGACTTCCTGCAGGCCGGATTCATCGCGCTCGCTCGGCGCCACGTCCCGTTGCAGAAAGTACTCGTACGATGTTTTCTGAACCTCGATCAGGTTCGGCATCGGCACCGTCGAGGGCAGACGCCCGAACATACGGCGGACACGCTTACGGCCGGTCAACGTTTTACTCATAATTTTTTCCCCGCAACAACTGCGTCAAAGTTTCATGTACCCGGCCCGATCGCCACAAACGAGCCGTCGAAGTGTCTCCGCGTGCAAAAAAGCACAAGCGATCCGCGCATGCGGTTCACTCGTTCAACAACACTTCTTCCGATGAAACGCTCCTGCTTTCCCGGCTGCGGCAAAACCAATACGGGCAGGTGCGAAGATATCGAAGGAACCGACGGCCACGGCGTATTCTTGCAACGCCGCGGCCTCGATTCCGGACCGTGAAATCGAAATCGATTTCACTAAAACTACTTGAGCTCTACCGTTGCGCCGGCTTCCTCAAGCTTCTTCTTGATCGCTTCAGCTTCCTCTTTCTTCGCACCTTCCTTCACGGGTTTCGGTGCGCCTTCGACCAAATCCTTGGCTTCCTTCAGGCCGAGCCCCGTAATCGTGCGAACTTCCTTGATGACGTTGATCTTCTTATCGCCGGCCGCGGCCAGGATAACGTCGAACTCGGTCTTTTCTTCGGCGGCCTCGGCTGCCGGAGCGGCACCACCGGCCGCCGCAACGGCGACGGGAGCGGCGGCGGAAACGCCCCATTTCTCCTCGAGCATTTTGCTGAGTTCGGCAGCCTCCATCACGGTGAGGCCGGAGAGGTCTTCTACGATTTGTTCCAAATTAGCCATTTCAATTCTCCACTAGGCTTGAACTGTTATCAAACTGCGACGGACGGTTACGCCGCCTCGCTTTGCCCGTAAGCGCCGATGACACGAGCCACTTGTCCCGCGGGAGCTTGCAAAATACCGGCGATACGCGTTGCCGGCGTATTGATCATGCCCACGATCTTGGCACGCAACTCATCGAGCGACGGCAAGGTAGCCAGCGCCTTGATCCCATCGGAATCCAGACGCTCCTCGCCGAGAGCACCGCCGAGAACAACGAGCTTTTCATTGGTCTTCGCGAAATTCACCGCGATCTTCGCCGCCGCCACGGGATCTTCCGAAAAGGCGATGGCCGTCGGTCCGATGAACATATCGCTGAGGCCTTTGAACTTCGTGCCCTCGAGCGCGAGACGGGTGATCCGATTTTTCGTCACTTTGAACCCGGCGCCCGCATCACGCATCTGCCCGCGGAGATCGCCCATTTCCGCCACGGTCAAACCCGAATAGTGGGTTACCACGACGATGGTCGTCTCGTTGAACAGCCGGTTCAGCGAAGCAACCAGCTCTTCTTTCTGCGATCGGTTCACAGATCGTCTCCAGTTTTGGGCCGGCTTGCTCATATATTAAAAGAGCGAACCCGCACCCCGTTGCACCAATGGCCCCCGGTCCTCCGAGGGCCGGATTCCTGTCCAGTGCAGCAGTTCAAGCCGTCCTGGGCCTTTGCATGCAAAGACCCGAAAACGGTTTTTCCACACTGTCTCGGCAGGCGGGCTCTTGTTCCCATTAAGCCCCGGGATCACGAATTCCCGAAGCGCCTACGGTCTTGGACAGGTCGGGAACGGTCCGAAGACCCTTCCCTGTTTCCCCGGCCCCTCTCGGACCCGGCGAAAATCCCTTTAACGAAGCCCCGGCTCAGCCGACGGCTTCCGATACATCCAGCTTCAGCCCCGGCCCCATCGTGGAGCTGATGCTGACACGCTTCATATAGGTTCCCTTCGCGCCGCTCGGCTTGGCCTTGACGATCGCATCGATGAACGTGCGTACGTTATCGGCCAACTGGTTCACCTCGAAGCTCGCCTTGCCGACGCCGGCGTGAATGATTCCCGCCTTCTCGACGCGGAACTCGATCTGGCCGCCCTTGGCGTCCTTGACCGCCTGGCCGACGTTCGGCGTCACGGTGCCGAGCTTCGGGTTCGGCATCAGGCCGCGCGGACCGAGGACCTTACCGAGCTTGCCGACGACGGCCATCATGTCGGGCGTCGCGATGCAACGGTCGAAATCCATCATGCCGCCTTGGATCTTCTCCGCCAGATCGTCGGCACCGACGATATCGGCACCGGCGGCCTTGGCTTCCTCGGCCTTGGCATCCTTCGCGAACACCGCGACCCGGAGCGACTTGCCCGTGCCGTGCGGCAAGGAAATCACGCCGCGCACCATTTGATCGGCATGGCGCGGATCGACGTTCAGGTTGATCGCGATCTCGACGGTTTCGTCGAACTTCGCCTTGGCATTCGCTTTAATAATGCCGACCGCCTCGTCCACGGTATAGGCCTTGTTCCGGTTGATGGACTTGTTGGCCTCTGTCAAACGCTTTCCATTTTTCGGCATGGCTTACTCCACCACCTCGATACCCATCGAACGCGCCGAGCCGGCGATCATGCGGCACGCCGCATCGATATCGTGCGCGTTGAGATCCTTCATCTTCAATTCGGCGATCTCGCGCACCTGCGCCATCTTGACCTGACCGACGACGTCGCGGCCGGGCGTGCCGGTGCCTTTCGGCAGTTTCGCCGCCTTCTTCAGGAAATAGCTCGCCGGCGGCGTCTTGGTGATGAAGGAAAAGCTCCGGTCGCCGTAGACCGTGATCACGGTCGGCACCGGCATGCCTTGCTCCATGCCTTGGGTTTCGGCGTTGAACGCCTTGCAGAATTCCATAATGTTCAAGCCGGCCTGGCCCAATGCCGGGCCGATCGGCGGCGACGGATTGGCTTGCCCCGCCGGCACCTGAAGCTTGATGTAACCGGTAATTTTCTTCGCCATTTCTACTCCTCAGTCTTCGCTGTGTCTTACTGAGTCCGTGGTACGATCATGGCGGATCTCCCACGTTCCAACCGGCACCTGCCGGAAACTCAAAAATCCACCCGGCAGCCGCGCTGCGGGGTTATAGCTTCTCTACCTGGGCATACTCAAGCTCAACCGGCGTCGAACGACCAAAAATCGACACCGCGACCTTGAGACGGCTGCGTTCCTCGTCGACGTCCTCGACCGTGCCGTTGAACGAGTTGAACGGCCCGTCGCAGACCCGGACCTGCTCGCCGATCTCGAAGATAACCGCGGGTTTCGGCCGTTCGATGCCCTCCTGGACCTGATGCATGATGCGCGCCGCCTCGGCCTCGGAAATCGCCGTCGGCTTGCTGCCGCTGCCCAGAAAACCCGTCACTTTCGGGGTATTCTTGACCAAATGCCAGGTTTCGTCGGTCATGACCATCTTGGCCAGGACGTATCCCGGGAAAAACTTGCGCTCGGCGTTGATCTTGGCGCCCCGGCGCACCTCGACGACCTCTTCCGAGGGGACGAGAACCTGCTCGAACAGATCGGCCATACCGGCCTGCTTGGCCTGCTCCTCGATGGATTGAGCGACCTTCTTTTCGAAGCCGGAATAAACGTGAATGACGTACCATTTCGCCGTCAAAGTCATACCCTCTTAACCGATGATCAATTCGATGCCGTGTTGCAAAACCAGATCGACCAAAAAGAAAAACAACGCGGACAGGATCACCATAATAAAGACCATGATCGTCGAGATCGTCGTCTCCTTACGCGTCGGCCACGTAACCTTTGCGCCTTCCTGGCGCACTTCCTTGACGAAACGAGCGATGTTCATTGCCATATCTTTACTATTCTCATCTTGTCACGATACCGGCTCTTTTAAAGAGCGAACCCCGTCTCCGCCACGACTGGCAGGAGTGGAGGGACTCGAACCCCC
>JAVJPD010000466.1:0-2648 GCA_040216475.1 Rhodospirillales bacterium | reverse complement strand
CTCTACCAGGCTGAGCTACTCCCCGACCGTGGAATCGCAGGCTTTATACTGCCAGCACCCGGTAGGAGCAAGCATGGGTTGATTGGCCGGATCATGCCGGAAGGCTATAGTGCCGTTTCGAACGGCCGTCATCCCCGGATCGCCCCCCGGAAAGGGGGCGGATGCGGGGCCGGCGGCAGAAAATAAGGCCAGCGGAGAGATTCCCGGTATCGCTACATGAACGCGCCGATTTCTCATCACGACACGGTTTCGTCCATCGAAGGCCGGGCAGACGCCCTGCGCCAGGCGAGGCGCGTTTTGGCGGGCGATCCGAGGAATGCCGAGCTTTGGCTCGATCTCGGCATGATGCTGCAGGACATGCACTGGGATTTGCGCGAGGCGATCGCCGAGGCCGCGAACCTGATCACCAATCCGAATTACGAGGGCGATGCGCGTGCCGTTTCCGAGGCGCGCAAAGCCGTCGACGCGTTCGACCGCCTGCAGGCCGAGGTCGCGGGCTTCCTTCGTGAAACCGCTACGATGGCGGGATTGCCGGCGTCGGTAACGGCGCCGTCGTCGGCTGCTTCCGAAGCCGGCAAACGCGGAACCGTGTTTCTCGTCTTCGCCGCCGCGGGGTGCCGGGCAGCCCTTGCCCTCGCTCCCGGATTTTTGCAGGCTCACGGCACGCTGGGAACGGTGTTGTTCGAAGCCGGAGATTTTGAAGACGCCGCCGAGGCGTTTCGAAGCGCCATCGCGGTCGATCCGGGCGTTCCCGAGATTCACTATTTCCTGGGCCGCGCCGAGCAGGAAGCCGGTCACGTCGAGGCCGCCGCCGGTCATTACCGGGACGCGGCGGCGCGCGATTCCGGCTACGTCACGGCCTGGTGCCGGCTGGCCAATGCGTGTCTTTATACGGGCGCGCTCGGCGAGGCCGACGCGGCGATGACCAAGGCCCTCGAAATTTCGCCCGATGCGCCGGAAGCGTTCGCCGAGTTGGGCCTGCTCAGGGTGGCGCAGGGGCGTTACGAGGAAGCGGCGGACGCGGCCATGCAGCTGGCGCGCGCCGAGCGCAGTCTCGAGGGCGGCTATCTTCCCGTGAGCGAGGTGCCCGAACGGCTGAACGCAACCAAGCTGCGCCACGACATCGAGCAGCTCGAGCATTTGGTGTCGCACGGCCGCATCGATTCCGAATGGGCGGACGTGGTGCCGGAATACCGGCGCTTGCTCGAAGGGATGGACGGGCAGGCCTACCGGGCCATCGAGGATGCCGATCCGCCGGTGACGCCGCAGTTCATCGCCGCCTACCGGGGCTTGGTGCACGTCGCGCCGGCGCCGGTGATCCCGGGCGGGGCGCTCAACCCGGCGCTCGACGTCAAGGAGATCGTCGCGCGTTACCAAGCGAGCGATATGCCGGTCGTCGATTTCGGCAATCTGCTCAAGCCCGAAGCGGCGGAATCGCTGCGCCGGTTCTGTCTCGAGTCGACGATCTGGTTCAACGTCGCCGACGCGGGCGACGTCGGCACCATCATCAACGACGGTTTCGCCTGTCCGCTGTTGTTTCAGATCGCGGGTGAGATCCGCGAAGCGTTCTCGCCGGTGTTCGATCCGTATCCGTTCACGTCCTGTTGGGCCTATAAGTACTACGACAAATTTTCAGGTGTGCGGATTCATGCCGACGAGGGCGCGGTCAGCGTCAATTTCTGGTTGACGCCCGATGACGCGAATTTACAGCCCGATACCGGCGGGCTGGTGTTCTGGAAGAAGATGTTCCCCGACGGCTATTTCCGGATGTCGCAGGTGGAGAAGCACGAGTCCCTGCTGCGCGCCATCGAAGAGCCGGGTGTCGAGGCCGTTACCGTGCCGTTCGGCTACAATCGGGCAGCGGTGTTTCATTCGGGGCTGATCCACCGCACCGACGATCTCGATTTCAAGGAAGGCTACGGGAACCGGCGCATCAACATCACGCTGGTATACGGCCGGCCCGCGCGTTGAGGAATTAATACGCCCGGTCGATGCAGAATTCGATGAGATGGGTGAGGGCTTTCTTCTCCGGATTGTCCGGGAAAATGCCGAGCGCGTCGCGCGCGATCGCGCCGTAGTGGCGCGCCCGTTCCACGGTGTCGGACAGCGCGTTGTGTTTCTCGAGATAAGCCAGCGCCTTGTCCAGGTCGCTGTCGCTTTGCTCGAGGTTTTCGAGGGTGCGCCGCCAGAACGCGCGTTCCTCGTCGTTGCCGCGCCGGAACGCGAGAATGATCGGCAGGGTGATCTTGCCCTCGCGGAAATCGTCGCCGATGGTCTTGCCGAGCTGGGCCTGCTTGGCGGAGTAATCCAGCACGTCGTCGATCAGTTGAAACGCGATGCCGAGATTGAGGCCGAAGGAGTCGAGCGCCTCCTCCTCGACCATGGGCCGTTCGGCGACCACGGCGCCGATCTTGCACGCGGCCGCGAACAGTTGCGCGGTCTTGCAGGAAATCACGTTGAGATAAGCGGCCTCGCCGGTCTCGGTGTCGTTGGCGGTCACCAACTGCGCGACCTCGCCCTCGGCGATCCGCGCCGACGCACTCGAAAGAATCCCGAGCACCTTGAGCGAGCCGTCCTCGACCATCAGTTCGAACAACACCGTTCCCAGCGTGCCGTGAGCCTGCAAAAATCCGGGAGCGAGGGCAAGG
>JAVJPD010000465.1:0-3630 GCA_040216475.1 Rhodospirillales bacterium | reverse complement strand
GATGGAAATCGAGCTGCGCCGCATTCAGGGGGTCAAGGAAATGCGCTCGAGCGGTTACGAGGGCGGCGCCAGCGTGACCCTCGACCCGGAAGGTACGCGTCTTGGTCACACCGATCTTGGCCACGAAGCGCACCGTTCCCTTGCGGCGGGTGCCGTCGGCGAAGCGGGCCCAGGCTTCGGCCTTGTCGAGAATTTTCGGCTGGTGTTGCTCGCTGACCTCGCCGACGACGACGATCGGATCGAGATCCGCGACGGTGCCGGTTGTCTTGCCGACTTCGACGTAATCGCCGACTTCGACCGGCAAATCGTCGAGTACGCCATCGAACGGCGCGCGGATCGAGGTGTGCGCCAGATCGAGGCGTGCCTTCTCGAGCTTGGCCTTGGCGGTCTGCCATTTCGCCTTGTTTTCGGCGAGCTGGACCCGCGAGCGGAACGCCTTTTTTTGCAATTGGCGCGCCGCTTCATAAGCGAGCTTGGCGTGCGCGACCTCGGCTTTCGCTTCCTCGAGCTTGGCGTCGCGATCATCGAGGGCGAGCTTGACGATCACGTCGCCGGCTTGAACCGAGTCGCCTTTCTTCTTCATCAGGCGCTCGACCCGCCCGGCGGTTTGAGCGCGGATCATGACCTTACGGTCGGTTTCCGTGCGCCCGAACAGTACGACGTCGCCCGATTTATCACGGGCGATCAGCTTCTGGACCCGCACCTGCGGCGTGGCATCGCGCTCGGCCGCCGTTTTTCTGACCACGTCTCCCGACGGCGCCGTCGAAAATACGCCCGAAAGAATCCAAACGAACGCCGCGGCGGCGATACCGCCGGCGATCAGATACGAGCGTTTGATTCGTTTCAGCCGGCTCATCGGTCGGTTCCCGTTTTTGCCGGGCCGGCGTCTTCCTGGCGCGAGTCGATCTCGGCGAAGAAACGCTCCCGGTTCTCTTCCAGATACGTGGCCATCGATTCATAGAATGTCGCGCCCATGCCGCGCACGAACAAGCGTCCCGGCGTGACGCCCGTGTTATCCAGGCTGCGCAGATGATCGAGACAATGCCGGTAATAAGACAAATAGCCGTCGTAGGTGGCGCGCAGATGCTTCTCGTCCAGCATCTCGGCGAAGAACAGCATAAAAACGCTGTCGGAACGCAGCTTGTCGACCGCCGGACGCCGGTGCAGGGCCGCCGTCAGTTCGGCTTCGCCGGCGGCGGTCAGGCGATAGATTTTCTTGTCGGGCCGGCCTTGCTGGCGCTCGTCGCGGCACGTCACCAGGCCCTCGTTCAACAGCGTGTTCAGGGCCGGATAGATCGAGCCGAACCCGGCTTGATTGAAGTAGGCGAACGGGCCTTCCTCGAACTGCTTCTTGATTTCGTAGCCGGTCGCGTCCCCGAGCTTCAAGACGCCGAGGCACAGGGTTTTGACATCCATAGGCCGTTAATTTCCCCTCAATATATCGAACCAATATATTACAAGTGACATAAGTAAATGTAAATATGAATACAAAAATAATATTATCTGCCCTGCGGCAGACGCATATCGCCCCCTGGCCGGCCCCGGATGATAGCGCCGATGACGTTCCGGGGATTTCCCCCGCTCCGGCGTGTGCTATCTACAGCCGGCCGGATACCCCGGCGCCAGCCATGGAGATTTCATGCCCGACCCGTTTCACGCCAAGACCTTCGACCCGACCGCCCCCTGCCCCCTCGACGGCGTGCGCGTGCTCGATCTGTCGCGGCTGGTCTCGGGCAACATGATCAGTCTGCAACTCGCCGACTTCGGCGCCGAGGTCATCAAGGTCGAAGCCCCCGATCAAGGCGATCCGCTGCGCCACTGGGAAGTCGAAGGCGTGCCGACGTCGTGGAAGATTTACGGGCGCAACAAGAAAAGCATCACGTTGAACCTGCGCGCGCCCGAAGGCGCCGCCCTGCTGTTGCGCCTGACGGAGGACGCCGACGTGCTGATCGAGAACTTCCGCCCCGGCACGCTCGAACGGACCGCGTTCCCGCCGGAGAAGCTCATGGCCGCGAACCCGAACCTGATTCTGGTGCGGGTTTCGGGCTGGGGCCAGACCGGGCCGTACAGGAACCGTCCCGGGTTCGGCTCCCTGGTCGAGGGCGCGTCGGGCTTCGCCGCCAAGAACGGTTTCGCCGACCGCGAACCGGTGCTGCCGCCGCTCGCGCTCGCCGACATGACCGCCGGATTGTACGGCGCGATGGCCGTCGCCATCGCCCTGCGCCACCGCGACGTCAAGGGCGGCGCCGGCCAGGTGATCGATCTGTCGCTGCTCGAGCCCATTTTCTCCGTGCTCGGCCCGCAGGCCCTGAATTACCGGATCACGGGCCAGATCGATCCGCGCGTCGGCAGCCGCTCCAATACGGCGGCGCCGCGCAATGTCTATAAAACAAAGGACGGCAAATGGATTTCCATGTCGGCCTCCATGCAATCGATGGCCGAACGGTTGTTCACGGTCATGGGCCGCCAGGACCTGATTACCGACGACCGTTTCAAGACCAACCGGTTGCGCGTGCTGAACAACGACGAACTCGACCCCATCGTCGCCGAGTGGATGGCGCAACATACGCTCGAGGACGGCATGGCGATCTTCGAGCGCGAGGGCATCACCGTCGCGCCGGTCTACGATATCTCGCAAATCGTCGAAGACGACCATTTCCGCGAACGCGAAGTCCTGGTCGAATTGCCCGACGCGGATCTCGGTTCGGTGCCGATGCACAACATTACGCCGCGCCTGTCGGCATCGCCCGGGCGCTTCCGCAGACCCGCGCCGAAGCTCGGCGAGCACAACGAGGAAATCTACGGTGGGCTCGGTATAACCGGAAACGACCTCGAAAACTTGCGCAACAAGGGAATTATCTAAATTATGCTCTTGCCCGGCACCGGACCTCCGGTTCTGATCGACCAACGAAAAAACCCATAACGGGAGAAATGGAGAAATATCGTGACCACAGCTAAAGACCTGCCCGTCTGGCGTTCCCTCTTGTTCGTGCCGGTCAATGTCGACCGGTTCGTGGACAAGGCCCACACCCGCGGCGCCGACGGCATCATCCTCGATCTCGAAGACAGCATCGCGCCGAGCGAAAAGGACACCGCGCGAACCCTCGTCAAGGCGGCTGCAGCCAAGGTTAAGCGCGGCGGCGCCGACGTGCTGGTGCGCATCAACCGGCCCTGGCGCATGGCGCTGCGCGACATCGAGGCGACCGTCTGCCCGGACGTCAACGCGCTGGTGATCTCGAAAACCGAAAGCCCGGATCACGTCCGGATGATCGCCGAGGTCGTCGAGGATCTCGAGGCCGAACGCGGCATGGAAATCGGCTTCACCAAGTTTCTGTGCAACGTCGAAGGCCCGGACGCGCTGCTCAAGATTGCCGACATCGCCAAATCCCACGAACGCATCGTCGCCATCGGCGCGGGCAGCGAAGACCTGTCGGCGGACATGAACGCCGAAGCGAGCGCGGATTTCCTTTACGTGCCGAAAATGATGGCCGCCATCGCCGCGCGTGCCGCCGGAATCTTGCCGCTCGGCTATGCCGGTTCCATCGCGGATTTCTCCGATCTCGACGGCTACCGCGAGATGATCGTGCGCTCGCGTAAACTCGGTTTCGAGGGCGCCTCGGGCATCCACCC
>JAVJPD010000464.1:0-3081 GCA_040216475.1 Rhodospirillales bacterium | reverse complement strand
TAAATCAATCAAAAAGTGGCAATCAATGTCACTTAAAAATGTGATCGACACCTTAGAAGGTGGAAACGATGTAAATGGCAAACGCCACAACCATCTTCGAAGATTAACGCCTGAGGCACTTAAGAAAGGCCATCAACACCTACAAAAAAATGAACTAACCCTCAAAAACTCGAATTCGTTCAAAGAAATCCATAATGTAACTGTCTCAATATCAAAAAAAATACATGGCTTAGGCGAAATGTGGGCTTACGATACTGCGTTTGCTATAGGAGCACACATACAACAATTGCCTAAGCTTATCTACTTACATCGCGGAACACGCACTGGTGCTAGAAAAATTTTAAACAAAACTAACCTTGGCTCATCTTTAAAACGCTCTGATCTACCCCCAGAGCTTTGGAAATTAGAATGCTACGAACTTGAAGACTTTCTTTGTCATTACATCAAATTTGTTTAAATAATTCGTTCAAAGCAGCAATGGACTGAATGATGAAAAAAATCACATTCACCTTGAACGGCAAGGATGTCGCCGCCGAACCCGGCGAGACGATCTGGCAGGTTGCAAATCGGCTGGGGGTCGAGATCCCGCACCTCTGCTACACCACCGCGACCGGCTACCGCGCGGACGGCAACTGCCGCGCCTGCATGGTCGAGGTCGAGGGCGAACGCGTGCTCGCGGCGTCCTGCATCCGCAAACCCGCCGAAGGCATGAAGGTGAACACCGCGAGCGAGCGCGCCAAGAAGGCGCGCGCGATGGTGTTCGAGATGCTGCTCGCCGATCAGCCCGAGCGCGAACGCGCGCACGATCCGGACTCGCGCTTCTGGCAGTGGATCGACCGCATCGACGTCGAGACCAGCCGCTTCCCGGAACGCGAAGGCCCCAAGGCCGACACCAGCCATATCGCCATGAGCGTGCAACTGGACGCCTGCATCCATTGCAATCTGTGCGTCCGGGCGTGCCGCGAAGTTCAGGTCAACGACGTGATCGGCATGGCGCAACGGGGCATTCGTTCCGAGATCGTGTTCGACATGGGCGATCCCATGGGCAACAGCACCTGCGTCGCCTGCGGCGAATGCGTGCAGGCCTGCCCGACCGGTGCGCTGATGCCCTCGTCCCTTCTTGATAAATCCGGCGCGCGCACGGAATTCCCCGACCGCCAAGTCCATTCGCTTTGCCCCTATTGCGGCGTCGGCTGCCAGACGACCTTCAACATCAAGGACGACAAGATCATCTCGGTCGACGGCCGCGAAGGCCCGGCCAACGAGAACCGGCTTTGCGTGAAGGGGCGCTTCGGCTTCGATTACATCAGCCACCCGGACCGGCTGATGAAACCGCTGATCCGAAAAGAAAGCGCGAAGAAAGACCCGCATAACCTGCCGACGCCGGCGACGATCATGGATTTCTTCCGCGAAGCCACCTGGGAGGAAGCCCTCGACGCCGCGGCGAAAGGCTTCAGAACGATCCGGGACCGCGACGGCGCCGATGCCCTGGCCGGCTTCGGTTCCGCCAAAGGCTCCAATGAAGAGGCCTACCTGGTGCAGAAACTGATCCGCCAGGGCTTCGGCACCAACAACGTCGATCACTGCACGCGGCTATGTCACGCGTCTTCCGTCGCGGCGCTGATGGAAGGCATCAACTCGGGCGCGGTAACGGCCCCCTTCACGGCGGCCAAGGACGCCGACGTGATCATCGTCATCGGCGCGCGCCCGACCGAGAACCATCCGGTCGCCGCCACGTTCCTCAAGAACGCGGCCAAACGCGGCAAGGAACTCATCATTATAGACCCGCGCAAGCAAGGCCTGACCCGCCACGCCACCCACATGCTGCAGTTCAAGCCGGGCACCGACGTCGCGCTCCTGAACGCGCTGATTCACATCATCATCGACGAAGGCCTGACCGACGAACAGTACATCCAGGCCTACACGGAGAATTTCGAAGCGATCAAAAAGAAGGTGAAGGACTTCACGCCCGAGGCGATGTCCGAGATTTGCGGCATCGACGCGGATACCTTGCGCACGGTCGCGCGCAAGTTCGCGACCGCCGAGCGCAGCATCATCTTCTGGGGCATGGGCATCTCCCAGCACATTCACGGCACCGACAACGCGCGCTGCCTGATCACGCTGGCCACCATCACCGGCCAGGTCGGCCGACCCGGCACCGGCCTGCATCCGCTGCGCGGCCAGAACAACGTGCAGGGCGCGTCGGACGCCGGGCTGATCCCGATGGTCTATCCGGATTACCAGTCGGTCGAGAAAGACGAAGTGCGCAAGATCTACCAAGACCTCTGGGGCCAGGAGCTCGACGCCAAGCGCGGCCTTACCGTGGTCGAGATCATGCACGCGATCCACGCCGGCGAGATCAAGGGCATGTACATCATGGGCGAAAACCCGGCGATGTCGGACCCGGACGCCAATCACGTGCGCGAGGCGCTCGCCGAACTCGAGCATCTCGTGGTGCAGGATTTGTTCCTGACCGAAACCGCCGCCTTCGCCGACGTCATCCTGCCGGCCTCGGCGTTCCCGGAAAAGACCGGCACCTTCACCAACACCAACCGCCAGGTGCAGATCGCCCGGGTGGCACTCCCCATGCCCGGCGAGTGCAAGCAGGACTGGTGGATCATCCAGGAAATCGCGAAGCGCATCGGGCTGAACTGGCATTACGCGAGCCCGGCGGACGTGTTCGCCGAGATGAAACAGACCATGCACTCGCTCGATCACATCACCTGGGAGCGGCTGGAGCGCGAAAGCTCGGTGACGTATCCGTGCGACGGCGACGACAAGCCGGGCAACGAGATCATCTTCGCCGCCGGTTTTCCCACCGCGAACGGGCGCGCCAAGCTGGTGCCGACCGAATACGCGCCGCCGCATGAACTGCCCGACGACGAGTTCCCCATGGTCTTAACGACAGGGCGCATGCTCGAGCACTGGCACACCGGCGCCATGACCCGGCGCGCCAGCACGCTCGATACCTTGGAAGCCGTTCCGGTCGCCTCGATGAATCCCTATCAACTGGGCCAAATGGGCCTGGCGCCCGGCGACACGGTGCGCGTCACCAGCCGGCGCGGCGAAGTCGATATCGCC
>JAVJPD010000463.1:0-4067 GCA_040216475.1 Rhodospirillales bacterium | reverse complement strand
TCCGATCTCCTCGGAGCACACCACCAGGGCATGGTTCCGCCCCATCTGTTGAAGCGCCTTGATCTTCGCCGCGACCGCTTCGATGCGGTACGGAATTTCGGGAATGAGAATGACGTCGGCACCGCCCGCCAAACCGGCACTGAGGGCGATATGACCGGCATCGCGCCCCATGACCTCGAGGATCATGACCCGTTCATGACTCGCCGCCGTCGGCTGGAGCCGGTCCAGGGCCTCGATCGCAGCGCTGACCGCGGTCGAGAATCCGATGGCCGTATCGGTGCCCGGCACGTCGTTGTCGATGGTCTTGGGAATGCCGATGAACGGGATATCGCCCTGCTTGGCCAAGCGGGCGAGAATTTTCATGCTGCCGTCGCCGCCGATGCCGATCAGACCGTCCAACCCGAGCCCGCGAAAGCCGGCGATGCATTCCTCGGAACGGTCCTTCACCGTTCCGTCGGGCATCGGAAATGCGAACGGATCGCCTTTGTTGACCGTTCCCAAAATCGTGCCGCCCAGGCGCAGGATGTTGCCCGTGAACAATTTCAAATCCAGGGGCTCGGAACGCACCGGCCGCTCCAGCAATCCCCGCGTGCCCTCGCGGATACCGATGACCTGCCAGCCGTATCCCTGGATGGCGCGATGGACGACCGCCCGGATGGCGGCGTTCAATCCGGCGCAATCGCCGCCGCTCGTCAGCACGCCGATTTTTGCAATGCCTGCTACAGTCATGGCCTATCCTTTCGCCTTGCAATGAAACGGTAAAACCACGGCAGCGTTGCCGAACAGAAATACCCGGCACGATAAAATCTTTGCTATCATACCTCAAATTTCACGGGCCGGATCTCATGGAACAAGAAAACGAAATTCTGCGTCAAAAACTCGCGGATCTAAGAACCGAACACCAAGATCTCGACGCGGCGATCGCCAGCCTGGCCGATACCAAACCGTACGCTCAACTCGAGATGCAACGGCTCAAAAAACGAAAACTGCGCCTCAAGGACCAAATCTCCGCGTTGGAAGACCAGCTCCTGCCCGATATCATCGCCTAGACCGGCTTTAACCGCCGAACGGCGCGCGCCGGCGCAGGTCCGCATCGGCCGCCGCGAAGATCGTCGTGACCGGCTCGTGGGTCCTCAGGGGATGAATGCCGTAGGCGATCCGAACGCCGGGATGGGCGGCCCGCAGCGTCTCCTCGGCCGCCGCGACCAGCGCCGCGGCCTTTTCCTCGGCGCCGCCGAACGACGTGACGGTGAAGATGATCCCCAAACCGTACCCGCCCATGCTGCCGAGAACATCGCTGGCCCGCAGTTCCGCCTTAATGACGTCGGCGGCGGTCATCATGATCGAATCCGCGGCCGACAATCCCTGTTCCTGCCGCACCCGTTCCAATCCGTTCACTTGAAGACAGACGAAACTGTTTTCGGTATGCGCCAGATCCGCCCGGTTCAGGACCTTGGTCATGGCCCGCTCCAGGGCGTGCCGGCTCATCAGCGGCAAAAAGGGGTGCGCGTCGCACCGTTTTTCGAGAAACGCGACCTGCTTGCGGAGAAAATCCAATTCGCGCCGTTGCCGGTCGAATTCCCGCATCAAGCCGCTCAGGCCTTGTTGAACCTGCGGCGTGACCTCGGAAGCCGGAACGCCGAGAATCGAGGCGACGTCCTCGACCTTATGCTCTTTCGTCTGATCGTCCTGATCCGGCGCACTGTGGTCTTCGTGATCTTGGCGCTCGGGCCGCTCGTGGGCCGATTCGCCCTTGCGGTCGGCGGCCGGGACCTGATGAACGGCTTGTGAGGGCGTTACGTCGGACATCGTCAACCTTTCCCCAACACGGGTGTAAGGCTAACACCGGCGCGGGAATCGGCAAAATCATTTACCGGTTCGCGGCAGCGTCCTCCCCGGCAGGCCCAACGGCCTTGCACCCCTCCTATTCATTCCTATAATTGCCGCTTATCCGGTAAAAACAATCAAAGGGAGCCAGCAAATCATGACCAGCGAAACGCCTCTCGTGGGAATCATCATGGGCAGCCAATCCGATTGGGGCACGATGCGCCATGCCGCCGAAACCCTCGAGAAGCTGGGCATTCCCTGCGAAGCCAAAGTCACCTCGGCGCACCGAACGCCGGACCGCATGCATAAATACGTCAGCGGCGCCAAGGGTCGCGGCCTGAAGGTCATCATCGCGGGCGCCGGCATGGCCGCCGCCCTGCCCGGCGCCGCCGCGGCCGTCACGCCCTTGCCCGTTCTCGGCGTGCCGATGGAAGGCAAGCTGATGGGCGGCCTGGACGCGCTGCTGTCGATGGCGCAAATGCCGGGCGGCATTCCGGTCGGCACCCTCGGGCTCGGCCGGCACGGCGCCATCAACGCGGCCCTGCTCGCCGCCGCCATCCTTGCGCTCGGCGACGAGACCATCGCCCGGGCGCTCGATAAATTCCGCGCCGATCAAACCGCCGCCGTGCCCGAAATCCCCGAGGACGCGCTGTAGCCGCCCTCACCGATTCGCGAAACGACGTGACTGGCGGTTCGCGCCCGTAACCGTATCCTGGGCATGAAGATTTGGCCGCCGGACCGGGCGGCCATGCTTCCAAACCCGGCTTCCGGGCCCTCATTCCCCCCCCCCTTTGCCTTTGGGGCGCCCCCCGCGCGCCCCGTTTTCATTGTCCGAATCGGCCCACTTGACCGCGGTCAATCAACGCCCGGCGAAACCCCGCCATTGTTCCGAAAACAACGGCAAAGGAGGCAGAGTCATGCATGGGGGCGAAATCGCCTTTTTGATCATGGCCATCGTCGCGGCCACCGCGTTCATCGCCACGATCGCGTGGGTATCGCATCGAGTCAATAAACGCGACGACGGCTAGATCGGATCATGATTTATCGGAAACACCGTTCGGTTCCGATAAATCATGTGAATCCGATCTACATCAATAAATTAGAGCCGATTCACTTGGTTAGTCGGATCGCCGAATACCAATCATCCCGGCATCGCCAAGGCGAGTTGGTATGGGCCAAAATAACGATTCCGACCAACCATGATCGGCTCTAACGTCCGGAGTCGAATCGCCGCAACGGCTTGCGTAACGCGCGCAATGTTCCGAAGGGATTCGGCAGGCGCTCGAGAAATTTCTTCGCCCGCGCCGAATAACCGGGAATTTTCATGACGTCGCCGATCCGCCGGTCCAGAAACGACCAGGTGTCGCGGCCGCCTTCCGACGTATCGTTCAGCCAATAGAGAACCGTCGCGCCGTAAACGGCGGCAAGCAATCCCCGCTTGGTATAAAAGTTGAAATCGGCCGCCGTGTCACCGGCCGCATACCAGATCGCGTTGACCGTGCGATAGGTCAGGCGCGTCGCCAACGGCACGTTCACGGGAATGGCAAGAAACGCGGCGGCCGCGCGTACCGCTTCCCGATGCGGCGCCAACGCCTCGAGACGCAAACGCACGGCCAACGTCACCTTATCGCGCACCCGCGTTTCGCTCAGATCATGCCCGCCGAGGGCTTCGATCATGCGCCGGTCGGCGTAATCGGAAAAATACCCGGCCCATTCGCGAAGCCCGCCCGGAAACGCCCGGCGTGATGCATCCGCGCCGTATCCGGCATCGGCCGCGCCCCGGCGCAAGGCCGTTCGCGTCCAACCGTCGAACGGCACATGAACCAAGGCGGCCAGCAGGATCGCGTCTTTCATATCGCTCACATCTCTATGCTCGGGTTTACCCGTCATGACACGTCCGCCGCCCCTGCCGTTGCGGAAGCCGCGGCCGCCGCTTGTTCTTCCTCGATCTCGCGCTCCGCGGCCATCATCAGTTCCATTTCCTTAGCGTAGCCGAACAATGTGAGATCGGGCACCCGCATCGGATAGAGCGTCCCGTCGAGATGATCGCATTCATGCTGCACGACCCGGGCGTGAAAACCGTGCGCAATACGCTCGATCATCTCGCCCTCGGGCGTGGCACCGCGATAGCGAATCTTGGTGATGCGCGGCACCGCGCCGATCATGTCCGGCACCGACAGGCAGCCTTCCCAACCCAACGACGTTTTCTCGGTCAAGAATTCGATCTCGGGATTGATCAG
>JAVJPD010000462.1:0-1898 GCA_040216475.1 Rhodospirillales bacterium | reverse complement strand
AGATCGCCGGGATCGGTCAGGTCCGCTGCCAGGGCCCGGTGCCGGTCCGGGCCGAGCCTCTTGACGAGTTCCTCGAGCCGCGGCGCCCGCCGGGCCCTGGCAGCGGACCTGACCGATCCCGGCGATCTCGAGCGGGTCTGTGCCGCCGTCCGCGCGGAAAATTACGATCTTCTCGTCAACAACGCCGGTGCCGGCATCTATAAACCGTTCCGCGACACCGCCTGGAACGAGATCGAGGCCATGACGCGGCTCAACTGCGACGCCGTGATGCGGCTTTCCCATGCCTATCTCGAAACAGCCAAGGCCGGCGGCGCGCTGATCAATGTCGCCTCGATCGTCGGATTCACGCCCTATCCCGCCGCCGCCGTCTACGGCGCCACCAAGGCATTCGTCCTGTCTTTAAGCGAATCCCTGTGGCATCAGTCGCGCGGACGCGGCGTTTACGTCATGGCCCTGTGCCCGGGCGCCACCGACACCGAGTTCTTCGAGGCCGCCGGCACCAGCCGAGAGGAACGCCCGCCGCGCCGATACATGCAATCGTCCGAGGCCGTTGCCGCGGCGGCGCTGCGCGCACTCAAGAAACGCCGCGACCCGACCGTCATTCCCGGTTGGCATAATAAAATCTTCGAGGTCCTGATGCGTTTGATGGGCCGCAAGACCCTGGTCCGGGCCGTCGGCAAATACGCTCAGCAAAAAAGCCGGGGAAATTAAACTCAATCGTTGTTGGTGACGGCGATGTACTCGGGATCGTCCTGGGCGTCGCGCTCGAACGTCAGGAAGTCGTAGTAACCGCAGCGTCCGTCACCGGGATATTCGCGGCAGATTTTCGGACGGCCTTCGTAGATCGTGCATTGACGCTCTTCGCTGTCGAGAAATTGACAGGACGTACCGAAGTAATCGTCCTGCTTATGGCGCAGGATCGTCGCACCGTCGTTCGTGCTTTTCTTGGTGAACTTCTTCTTGGCTTTCTTTTCGCCGATCTCGAAATATTTCGCCAAGCGCTTGATGTCCGTCTTGGTCACGACGATATCCGGGTACGTACAGCAATACGCCGGGCATTTGTTGCAGTTATATTTAAGTTTTTTCCGTGCCATGACTTTGCAGGTACCTTATACGCCTTTGTAATACAAGCATTGATCGCCGTTTTCGGCATATTTTTGCGCTTTTGCGCCGTAGCGAAAAAATAACCCGACACGAGGTTGATCTTTGTTGCCGCGCTTTGTTAGGCTATGGCTCTTACAGAGAAGCAGGCGGTTCGAATCATCGAGCCAAATCAGGAATTTATGCCTGTTTCGATGGCTTGGCGTGGCGCCGACACCGGTGGCCGTTTTCTCCGTCAAGCCATACAAAAATACATTCGACGTTCCGCTCGGCGTGAAGCTGGTATTCATTCCAGTCGCATGTGTCGGGACATGTTGTGGATGATAGGACGCTGAGGGAGCAAAATGCTGCATCAACAGAACGAACAAGATTTCGGATCGAATCCGATCAAGGTCCGCGATACGGACCATTACCAGGAAGAATACGTCCAATCGTTCGTCGAAAAATGGGATGAACTGATCGATTGGGACGCGCGGGCCGAAAGCGAAGGCCGGTTTTTCATCGACATGCTGAAGGCCCGCGGCAAGGAGAAGATCCTCGACGTCGCGACCGGCACCGGCTTCCACTCGATCCAACTGCTGAAAGCCGGCTTCGAGGTGACCAGCGTCGACGGCAATGCCGAAATGTTGAGCAAGGCCTTCGAAAACGCCCGCCAACGCGATCTGGTTCTACAAACCATTCATGCGGATTGGCGCTGGCTCAACAAGGACGTGCACAGCAAATACGATGCCATCATCTGCCTCGGCAACTCGTTTACCCATATCTTCAACGAGCACGACCGGCGGCGGGCCTTGGCC
>JAVJPD010000461.1:0-2508 GCA_040216475.1 Rhodospirillales bacterium | reverse complement strand
ACTGATGGACCATAGCGCAAAACGACCGACAAAGCTTCCCGGACGCCGCTGTTTTGCCCGGCGGCAATTGCCGCCGCTCATCCTGATGACCGACGATGTGCGCTTGGCCGACCCGTTGCCGGCCGTAACGCGCTTGCCGCGCGGCTGCGCCGTGCTGTTGCGTCACTATGCCGATCCGAATCGTGCGAAGTTAGCCCGCGCGCTTGTCCCGTTATGCCGCCGCCACGGCATCAAGCTTCTGATCGCCGGCGATGCCCGCCTGGCCGCCGCCGTCGGCGCCGACGGGTTCCACCTGCCCGAAGCGATGCTGCGCCGGGGGTGCCGCCGCTGGCAGGCATGGCGCAAGCCGCACTGGATCGTCACCGCGGCCGCCCATTCCCGGGCGTCGCTGCGCGCCGCGGCCCGCCTCGGGGCCGATGCCGCGTTGCTGTCGCCGGTCTTTCACACGGCCAGCCACCCGGACGCTGCGGCCCTCGGCGTTTTGAAATTCGCCCGCTGGGCCGGCGAGAGCCCCGTGCCGGTTTATGCCCTCGGCGGCATCGGCGCCCACAACGGGCGCCGCCTGGCAGGCAGCGGAATAGTCGGAATCGCGGGCATCAGCGGGCTCATGGCGGAAAAGCCGGCCGGCCCTTGACGCCGCCCGGCGCGACTCTATCTTTATGAGAACCCGTTTGGTATAATCCGGCATCAACGCGGCGCGAGTTTTGAGGCGCCTTGAAATAGGCCCAGTTCTGATCCAATCGTCATGTCTAATAAAAATCGTCATCCCTTTTACCGGTTGACCGCGAGCCTTGTCGTTGCCGTGGGGTTGCTCGTATCCGGCTGCGACACGATGAACAATCTCTTCTCGAGCGATCGCGTCGAGCCGGAAGAGCCGCTACCCGGCAACATGACAAGCCCCGTGGACGAGAATTTCAATATCGATCACATGATGGATCGCCGCCTCGGCGCGTCCGGCGGCGGATTTTTCAGTTCCAAGGAATCCGGCCTCTTGTTCGGCGACAGTGAAGTCGGCAAGGGCGGCGTCATCGGCGTCAATAGCTACCTCTGGCGGGCCTCGCTCGATACGATTTCCTTCATGCCGATCAAAACGGCGGACGCCTTCGGCGGCGTCATTCTGACCGACTGGCATTCGCCGGCTGAATCGCCGAACGAGCGCTTCAAGCTCAATGTTTATATTCTCGACCGCGCGCTCAGAGCCGACGGCATCCGGGTCGCGGTGTTCCGTCAGGTTCTCGACAAGGGCAATCAATGGCGTGACGCCGCCATCACCAAAAAGACCGCCCGGCAAATCGAGGATGCGATCCTGACCCGCGCCCGGCAAATCCGACTCCGAACCGTCGCCAACTAGATCGGCTCTACCGCGTCTCCGCCCCGACAACCCCCGAAGGACCCTATAAAAAAGACCGGACAGAGCGGTTTCCTTCGATTATTCTCCACCGCGGTTAAGCTGCATCCGTTTATTTCAACAGCCCGGTGACGGCGCGAAGTCGATCCATGTCCCGCTACAACGTCAAAGAAACCGAAACGAAATGGCAACGGACGTGGGAAGACCGCCGGTGCTTCGCCGTCGAGGAATCCGCGGATAAGCCGAAATATTACGTGCTTGAAATGTTTCCCTATCCGTCGGGACGCATTCACATGGGACACGTGCGCAACTATACCCTCGGCGACGTCGTCGCCCGCTATAAACGCGCGCGCGGCTTCAACGTTCTGCATCCCATGGGGTGGGATGCTTTCGGGTTACCGGCGGAAAACGCCGCCATCGCCAACAAGGTTCATCCGGCGAAGTGGACGCGAGAGAACATCGAGACCATGCGCGCCCAACTCAAGACCATGGGGCTTTCTTACGATTGGCGCCGCGAGGTGGCCACCTGCGAGCCGGACTACTATCGCCACGAACAAAAGTTTTTTCTCGATTTCATCAAGCACGGCCTGGCGTATCGAAAAGAATCCTGGGTGAACTGGGACCCGGTCGAACACACCGTATTGGCCAACGAACAGGTAATCGACGGCCGCGGCTGGCGCTCGGGCGCGCCGGTGGAAAAGCGCCGGCTGTCGCAATGGTTTTTGAAAATCACCGCGTTCGCCGAGGATCTGCTGGCCGGGATCGAAGCCCTCGATCGTTGGCCCGATCGGGTTCGCCTGATGCAGGAAAACTGGATCGGCCGTTCCGAGGGCGCGCACATGACGTTCGCCTTAACCGGACGCGACGATATTTCGGAAAAATCGCTCACGGTTTATTCGACGCGGCCCGATACGATTTTCGGCGCATCCTTTTGCGCGATCGCGGCCAACCATCCGCTGGCCGAAGCGCTGGCAAAAAATAATACCGAGCTGCAAACATTCGTCGCCGAGTGCAACCGTCTCGGCACCAGCGAGGCGGCCCTGGAGACGGCGGAAAAAATCGGCTTCGATACCGGCTTGCGCGCGGTGCATCCGTTCATCGACGGACGCACGCTGCCGGTCTACGTCGCCAATTTTATTTTGATGGACTACGGCACCGGC
>JAVJPD010000460.1:0-8942 GCA_040216475.1 Rhodospirillales bacterium | reverse complement strand
ATCCTGCCGGGCGCACCATTGATTCCGATAATTCAACAACCCAAAAGATCGCCGAATGCGATTCGATATGACAGGAAAATAAGGCTCATCCCTATTTTTGCGATTCTCGGTGCTTAACCATCGCAACGATATCGGCGGCATCGATGCGCCCGATCGGACCCGAACTATAGGATGACGCCAAAACCGTGCCGTCGGAGTCCAGAAGAAATTCGGACGGCTGTATAATTCCCCGGCGTTCCTCCCACCATGAATCGAGCAAGTCGGCCTGTTCGCGGGTGACGCCGAAAGCAACGCGAAGGCCGGCTTCATCGGCAACGATTTCGGCTTTGTCCTGCGGATCGACACTAGCGGCGATGATGTTAACGCCGAGTTCCCTAAAATCCTTCTTATGCTCGCCGAAGCCGGCCAACTGCCGACGACAATACCGTCACCAATGCCCGCGATAGAATAATAAAACGGTATATTTCGTATCAATGCCCTGTGGCACCTTAAACTTGCTGCCGTCCGACAAGTTTAAAACCATTTCGGGAAATCGATCCCCGACATCCAGTTTTTTAGTCATGGTTTTCACGCCTCGGAAAAAATATTCAGCATTCCAAAAACCATAAAATTCTTTCCGCCTAATGAACATTCAAAAAAATGTGATGAAATTTGTCCCCGCCCGGAGCGGCCCCTTTAAGCGAATGAACGTGTTTATGGCCTCGCCCCTCGGTCGCCCACGGCCGCCAGAATCGCATGAACCAGATCATCGGGGATGGAGTCGGGTATCCGATTAGATGAATCCTTACAGATAGTTTTCCCCATTTCGACGGTCTTACGGTACGCCTCCAGGTAATTGCGGCAATCGCGGCACATGGCGATATGGGCTTCGAAAATGCCCTTCTGGCCGAGGGTCAGCCGCCCCTCGAAGTAATCCAGGATGAAGTTTTCGAGATCCTCGCATGTCACCATAAAGGGCAGATACCGGAGCATCTTTCCCTTGAGGTGCCGAACCATCGTGTGCCACGTGCTCATTTCATCGCCTCTTTCCATAACGGCTCCAAAAGCTTCTTAAGGCCGGACCGGGCCCGGTGTAATCTCGTCTTAACGGCGTTTTCGCTGATATTCAGAACGTCAGCCACGTCTTTCGCCGGCATTTCTTCGATGTCGCGCAACAGTAAAACGATACGGTAATTTTCGGGCAATTCATAAATTTTTGAAATGACGTGACGGCGGACTTGTTCGTCCTCGACATAATCGACCGGTGTTTTTTCGAAATGCCAACTCGGCTCGACCCGGCACCCGTTTTCGTCGAACGACGGCATGAGAGATTCCAGGCTGAGTTCAGGCCGCCGCGCCTGGGATCTTAAGCGCATCAAGGCCGCGTTTACGGTAATCCGATGAAGCCAGGTGCCGAGCCTCGCCTCCCCCTTATAGTTGTCGATCGACCGGAACGCATTGATAAACGCTTCCTGAAGGCAATCCTTGGCAGCCTCTTCGTTTCCTAATATCCGGCGGGCCGTAGACAATAAGCGCGGGCCCAATCGGCGGATCAGGATTTCATAGGCACCGTTATCGCCGCGGCGAAGGCCCGCGAGCAGGGCCTCTTCGCTACCCGCTTCGTCGAATTTATCCGCACCTGAATTTTTATCCGGGCGCACACGCCCTCCCATTTTCCCAACCAATCGCAGCCCCAAATAAATGGAAAATCACCGCCCGCACAAGGCTTCCGAACCGCAAATCGTTAACGGCAACGGCGCCCCTTAAGAAATTTGCTCCTAACCGTAACCTTTACGGCCGGCCCGGCATCTAAAGTTTCGTTGCCGTTAGATCGTCCGTTTCCGCGAAAGCGGCTAGAAACCGCCTCACGATTTCGGGCAAGGATTAAGGAACAACACATGCCAGATATCCATCATCAGCCCCGGAAACCCGGGCATTCGAACAAGGCCTCGACATACATCATGAAGAAAACGGCTCTGTTCAACGGGGACCGTATTCTTCTGGTCGACGATGACGATGATTTCAGGGACCTGCTCTCCGAAAAACTCGAACTTCTCGGCAATTTCGAGGTGGAGACGGCGGCATCCGCGACCGAAGCCCTTATGCTGGCGAATAGTAAGTCCTTCAAGATCATCGTCTTGGATGTCGGCCTTCCGGACATGGACGGCCGGGACACATGTCAGGTCATGCGCCGCAACGGGATCGTTTGCCCCATCGTTATGCTGAGCGGTCTGGAAGCCGATTCGGACGCGATACTCGGGCTCGACCGCGGCGCCAACGATTATGTCACAAAACCGGTGTCATTTAACGTTTTCTTAGCGCGCATCAGAGCGCACATGCGGCAACACGAGCGATGCGACGACGCCGAACTGACGATAGGACGGTTCATCTTTAAACCCAGCACAAAAAAATTAATTGACGAAGGCAACAACCTGAAAATCAATTTAAGCGAAAAAGAAACATCCGTTTTGAAACGGCTTTACCAATCCGGAAACAACGGCATATCGAAAGGCAAGTTACTTTCCGAAATATGGGGATACAACCCGACTGCCGAGACGCATACCGTGGAAACGCACATTTACCGTCTTCGCCAGAAAATCGAGGATGATCCGTCCGACCCGAAAATCCTCGTATTGGGAAAGAACGGCTACCGCCTCAAGACGTAAGGAATTAAATCGAGCGGCGGAAATCATACGGGAATCGCGTGCAATAAAATAAATCGACCGCCATGATATCTGTTAGAATGAAAAGCTCGCATCATAGTCCGTATGCGTCGGTTCAAGTCATCGAAAGCCGATAAACTGCCGAGAAAGAATAGAAATGAACATCGAAATCGTGAAAGAATACTACGGGAAAGTCCTTCAAAGCTCCTCTGACCTGAAAACCCAAGCATGCTGCACGCCCGGCGACGTTCCGGAGCATGTCCGATCCCTTCTCGCAAACGTGCATCATGATGTTTCGGCCAGATATTACGGATGCGGCCTGGTCGTGCCCGAGCTTCTTAAGGGCCGCCGCGTTCTGGATTTGGGCTGCGGTTCAGGCCGCGACGTTTACGCCCTGGCTCAGTTGGTCGGAACGAACGGCGAGGTCATCGGTCTCGATATGACTCCCGAGCAGCTTAATGTCGCAAGATCTCACATCGAATGGCATATGAATCGATTCGGATACGGCTCGCCTAACGTTCAGTTCCTCGAAGGAATTATCGAGAAGCTCCATGCCCTTCCGATCGAAGCCGGCAGTGTTGACGTTATCGTCTCTAATTGCGTGATTAATCTGTCTACTGACAAACGCGCCGTTTTCAAGGGCGTCCATGATTTATTAAAAACCGGCGGTGAATTTTATTTTTCCGACGTTTACGCGGATCGCCGGCTTCCGGACACGCTGTCCGGCGATCCCGTCGTTTACGGCGAATGCCTTGGCGGTGCGCTTTATTGGGGGGACTTCCTGGAGCTTGCGAAGGAATGCGGGTTCCGGGATCCGCGACTGCTGACAAGTCGACCGATCGAGATCACCGACCCGAGCGTGAATGAAAAAATCGGCCAAGCCCGTTTTTATTCGGCAACATATCGACTATTCAAAATCGACGGCCTCGAAGCGGCTTGCGAAGACTACGGCCAAGCCGTCGTCTACAAAGGCGGAATTCCCGAGGCGCCCGATATTTTCCGGCTCGACGGGCACCACGCGATAGAGCGAGGGAGGGTGTTCCCTATCTGCGGCAATACCTGGAAAATTCTAGAGCAAAGCCGATTTTCTCCTTACTTCGAGTTCATCGGAGACTTCTCGAATCATTACGGCATATTCCCGGGTTGCGGCACGAATCTCCCCTTTCGTGAAGACGGGGCGGCTTCGAAACAATCGGCTTCCTGCTGCTGAAAAAGTGGAAACATCGCCACACCATCCGAGCTTCGAAACTCAGCGGAATACGACATGGCGCTTAAAAGACTCTTGTGCTTGGTATTCGTGAGCGTATTGATCGCGGGGGCCGGCTTCCGCGCGCAAGCCGACGACAAACGGATGATGTTAACCGGATCGAGCACGGTTGCGCCCCTGGCTGCTGAAATCGGCAAACGTTTCGAGAAATTAAATCCCGGCACAAGGATCGACGTTCAGGCCGGCGGCTCGACACGAGGCGTTCGAGATGCTCGTTTAGGCCTTGCCGATATCGGCATGGCCTCACGAGGTTTAAAGAAGGAGGAACATGATTTACGAGCCTTCGAGATCGCTCGGGACGGCATCGGCATTATTTTGAACAAAAATAGCGCGGTGTCTTCTCTCACAAACCGACAAATTATCGGTATTTACCGCGGCGAAATCACCGATTGGGGTCAAGTCGGCGGCAACCCCGGCCCCATCACGGTTGTGAACAAGGCCGAGGGGCGCTCGACGCTGGAACTGTTCCTCCACCACTTCAAGCTCAAGGCACGCGACATCAAGGCTCACGTCGTCATCGGCGATAATCAGCAGGGCATAAAGACCGTCGCGGGAAACCGGGGCGCCATCGGATATGTGTCGATCGGTGCCGCGGAATACGAGATGAATGCGGGAACCTCGATCAAATTGCTGGGCATAAACGGCATCGAAGCATCGACGGCGAACGTTCAAAACGGCCGCTATCCCCTTTCCCGTCCGCTCAATCTGGTTACCAAATCCAAACCTCAGGGCCGTATCGCGGCATTCATAGGCTTCGCTCGATCGGAGAAGGTTCACGATATCGTCAGGGATCAGTATTTTGTCCCCATCCGCCCGTGATTCGCGATTGGCGTGGCTCGTCGGCATGGCCGCTGCCACGGCTTCAAGCATTTTAATACTGATTGTCCTCTTTATGGTCAAAGAGTCCTGGCCGGCCCTGGAACACATCGGCCCTTATCGTTTTATTTCCGACGGAAGCTGGCATCCGACCGACAACGATTTCGGCATGATGCCGATGTTTTTCTCGTCGCTTTTCGTTTCGACGGGAGCGGTTGTTATTGCCGTCCCTCTCGGCATCGCATACGCGTTAATTTACCGATTATATGCGCCCCCGTGGATCGCAAGGCCATATCGTTGGGCAATCATTCTTTTTTCCGGCATTCCGTCGGTCGTGCTGGGCCTTTGGGGGCTTACGATCGTCGTGCCTTTGATCGGTTCCATTCAGCCGCCCGGCACGAGCCTGCTCACGGGCATGCTTATTCTCGCGATCATGATTCTTCCGACCATCGCTTTAACCGCCGAAGCGGCATTGGCGGCCGTTCCCCCATCATATTGGAGCGGTTGTCATGCACTGGGATTATCCCGCGAGGGAATGCTCTTGCGCGTCATCCTTCCCGCCGCGCGCGGCGGAATCGCGGCCGGAATTCTGTTGGCCACCGCACGCGCGCTTGGTGAAACCATGGTCGTCCTGATGGTTACCGGTAACGTGGTACGGATGCCGGATAGCTTGTTCGCGCCCGTGAGGACTTTAACCGCCAACATCGGTCTCGAGATGGCTTACGCGATGACCGAGCACCGTTCGGCGTTGTTCGTTTCGGGGCTTGCCTTGACGCTCCTCGTTTTGATGCTGTCGGTCGGCGCGGCGCGGTTCGCTTCGGGACGCCGCCATGCCTGACGGCATTATCAGCGACAAATCGTCCTCCGCGACCGCGGTCCGCGATTCGTTCCTCCACGCCGCGATCTGGGGCATGGCGATTGTCATGGCGGGCGTATTTTCATGGTTTCTAGGCGATCTTTTTATGCGCGGCGCCGCAGGTCTCGATTGGTCGTTCTTAACGTCATCGCCGCGAAACGCCGGCCGCGGCGGCGGTATCGCTCCCATGCTCGTTTCAACGGCCGCGATTCTCGCCGTGGCGATTTGCATTGCCGCGCCCCTGGCGCTGGCCACGGCTATTCTATTATCGGAGTTTTCGTTCACGGGAGGGCCGTTCGCCAAATGGACGGGCCTCAGTTTGGATGTGTTGGCGGGCGTGCCTTCAATCGTTTTCGGCCTTTTCGGCTATGCCTTCTTCGGTGTGTGGCTGGGATTGGGATTCTCGATTTTATCGGGCGGATTGACCCTGGCCTGTATGATCCTGCCCATTCTGATTCGAACCGCCGAACAAGGACTGCGCGCGGCCCCCCTTGAATGGCGCCATGGCGCGGCGGCCCTGGGCATGTCGAAAGCCACCGTGCTTCGGCGGATTCTCATTCCCGCCGCCGCACCCGCGCTTACGGCCGGGCTGGTATTGGGGATCGGACGAGCCATGGCGGAAACAGCGGCGCTGATACATACCAGCGGTTACGTCGACCGCATGCCGGCCTCCCTTCTCGATTCCGGACGCGCGCTATCCGTCCACATTTACGATCTTTCCATGAACGTCGCGGGCGGCGACCGCAATGCATACGCCGCCGCCTTGTTTCTGGTCATCTCGCTCATCTTGATCAACGGCGCCGCCCTCTGGCTTGCCGACCGGACTTTTCGCAAAAGGATAACAACCGCATGAGACGCGAGCAGAAAAGACACGCCTCACACGCCCTGTCCGGCGGGCGGCATGACTATACGCTCGGCCCGCTCATCCAGGGACCCGAGTGTTGCATTCCCGAAACGTCGATCGAGATCGAGGATCTCACGTTGAATTACAACGGCGTGCCGGCATTCAAAAACGTAAGCCTGGATATTTACCGTGGCTGCGTGACCGCGCTGATCGGCCCGTCCGGATGCGGCAAAACAAGTTTTCTTTCCAGCATCAATCGCCTGAGCGATATGATTCCGGGGTGCTCGGTGACCGGCCGCATCGCGATCGAAGGCAATGACATTTACGATCCCAGCATCGACGTAAGAACCTTACGCCGGAACGTCGGGATGATTTTTCAGCGCCCGGCCCCTTTTCCCTTATCGATTATGCGCAATCTCGAGTTACCGCTTCGCGAGCACGGATTCAGAAAACGGTCCGATATTCTCGAACGAATCGAGAAAACGCTTGCCGATGTCGGCTTATGGCATGAAGTCAAGGATCGCCTTGGAGAATCCGCGCTTTCCCTTTCGGGGGGCCAACAGCAGAGACTGTGTATTGCCCGCGCCCTCATTCTGAAGCCTTCGATTTTACTCATGGATGAGCCTTGCAGCTCACTCGACCCCCTATCCTCGGCAACGATCGAGAAGCTGATCGATGAATTGAGAGGGCGCTATACGATCGTTATCGTGACGCATAATCTCGCCCAGGCCCGGCGCATCGCAAATTACGCCGCGTTTTTCTGGGTCGAGGATCGGATCGGAACGCTCGTTGAATTCGGCCAATGCAAAAAGTTATTCGAAACGCCGGAGAATAATTTAACCGCGTCTTATGTTGCCGGAACGCAAGGATAAAGCACCTCGGCAAAAACGTTCTCTTCCTCTCAAAGACCAGAGACTCTTATCCGATCACATCGAATTGATGGAAGTTTAAATGATTCTCTGAAAGCAACCTGATAACGTCTCGACTATACCAATTGAACCGGCTTAAACGGTCGAACCGCCGCAAAAACACAACGTATCGAATGCCGGAAGACGCCCTTTGATAACGATAACGCCGATTAAGACCAAACATTTGATTGGTTAGTCGCCCGTCCCGTCGGATATCCCCCCCATCACGACGGAAATTGCCCCACGGGCCGCCCGCCTTCCAGCCGTGTCACCCGGAAGGCGGGCGTTTCTTTTCCGCGAAACGAAATCACGCGTTTGTGACAATGGTTGACGCCACGCGTTTGGATAAATCCGTTACCCAACTCTCGGATAAACCACAGCACTTTATCTGGATTGGTCATGGATCTATCCAGCCACCATGGCGGAGCTGCCGAATTACCAAATCCCCGAACGGCGGCAGCCTGAAATGCGATCTTCGGCTGCCTTCGCTCAATGAAATTGCAATAACAGGAAATACAAAGATGGCTTTCATCGTGCACAATCATGACACCGCTTCCGCGCCTTCGAGGGACATTCTCGATCGGGCAGAGCTCAAGTTCGGATTTATCCCCAATTTGATGGGGGTCATGGCCGAATCGCCGGCAACCCTGAAGGCCTATTTTGCCTTGGCGGGCCTGTTCGACGAGACATCCCTGACCCCGACGGAGCGCCAGATCGTTTTGCTGACGGTCAGTTATGAAAACGGGTGCGGATATTGCATGGCCGCACATTCGGTCATCGCGAGAATGCAGAAGGTTCCGGAGAACGTGATCAAATCGATCCGCAAGGGACGCCCCCTAGAGGATCATCGATGGGAAGCCCTGCGGCATTTTACGAAATCGGTCATCGACCAACGCGGATTCGCATCGAAAGAAACTATCGATTCGTTCCTGCAGGCGGGATACCGAAAGGAAAACATCCTCGAAGTTATTTTCGGCATCAGCTTCAAGACGCTCTCTAATTATACGAATCATATAACCGAAACGCCGCTCGACGACGCCTTCGACACCGATAAATGGACCAAGGCCGGTTAACGTCGCGAGCCCTTGCGTTCTTCTCCGTTACGGCCGTTCACGCTTTTTCACGTTAAGTTGAGCCGAGTTGATGCAGGCATGCCGTTTCCGGATGGTAGGTTTTTTACCCCGCTGAATTTCTCGCGGATGAATCCCCGGCGGATCGCTTCGATCCGCAATCGTGACACAGAAAGGACCACGCAATGCGATCTTTAAAAGCTAAATTGCTGATTACGGCGGCCATTCCCCTGACCGTCGTCGCCGGTATGGCATTTGCCGGAGAACTGCCGGCCCCCTCGCCGCGCGTGAACGATACCGTCAGCATACAACTTGCGCAAAATCCGTGCGCCGCGAAGAACCCGTGCGCGGCCAAAAATCCCTGTGCCGCCAATCCCTGTGCCGCAAATCCCTGTGGAGCCAACCCGTGCGCGGCGGCGGGCGCCGCAACGAATTGTTTCGTGCCCCGGCTCCGTGCCGCCGCCGCCAATCCGTGCGCCGCGAAAAACGCGAAGAATCCCTGTGCGGCGAATCCTTGCCGCCCCAATCCCTGTGCGGCG
>JAVJPD010000459.1:0-1347 GCA_040216475.1 Rhodospirillales bacterium | reverse complement strand
CCTGATGGCCGCGATCGCGGCGCGCACCGAGCGCATCCGGATCGGCAGCGCGGGCGTCATGCTGCCGCATTATTCGCCGCTCAAGGTGGCCGAGCAGTTCCGGGTCCTCGAGGCGATCGCGCCGGGGCGGATCGATCTCGGCGTGGGCCGAGCGCCGGGCTCGGACGGCAAAACGGCCTATGCGTTGAACCCGAACGCACCGCTCAGCGCCGAGCATTTTCCCTCGAGCGTGCGTGATCTGATCGATTGGGTGCATGGCGAACCGCTGATCGACGGCCATCCGTTCGCCGATATCCGCGCCCATCCCGCGGTGCCGACGGCGCCCGAGGTGTGGATGCTGGGAACCTCGGACTTCGGCGCGCAACTCGCCGCCTATCTCGGCATTCCCTATTGCTTTGCGCACTTCATCACCGACGGGCGCGGCACGGAGCAAGCCCTTAAGATTTACCGGGAAAACTACCGGCCGAGCGCGCGCCACCCGAAACCGCACGCGACGATCTGCCTGTGGGCCCTGGTCGCCGATACCGACGAGGCCGCCAATCATGAATTCATCTCGCGCGGCCATTGGAAGGTGCGCCGCGACCGGGGCATTTGGGAACCGCTCCTGCCGCCCGACGAGGCCGCCCGGCAGGATCGCACGCCCGAGGAAGCGGCAAGCATCGAACGTTTCCGCGGCCGCACCTTCGTCGGCACCGCCCCGGACGTCGGCGCGCGCCTGCGGGACCTGGCGAAAATGCTGGATATCGACGAGATCGTCATTCTGACCTGGGCGTACGAGCCGGCGGTGCGGCGGCGCTCCTATGAATTGTTCGCCGAGGAATTCAGCCTAAAGCCTTAAGCGCAGGTTAGTCCAGCCGGGAAATCACTTTTTTCGTGCCGTCGGAAAACTCCGCGACGATTTGCGAGAATTGACGGTTCTCGAACCCGTCGACCTGCAGGGCAATGGGAAGTCCGTGTACCGTCAACGCGGTAAATTCCCGGCAGCGTTCCGAATTTTCATCGACCCCGAGAACGTAGGATGGGAACGGCTCCAGGGTCAGCGCCAGGAACGAGCACGGCGTTTGCCGGACGAATTCGTTGACGGCCTCGATGACGCCGAAATTCATGCGCTGCGCGACCGGATGGTTGGTGTAGTCGTGACCGCAGATGAAGCCGTCGGGGTTTACCTTCGGCAGATAATCGCGCAGGTCGGCGGCGACGGCGTCGTAAGTATGCATGCCGTCGATATAGACCCAATCGAAGTAGCGATCATCGAACAGTTTGGCGGCGTCAGCCGAGTACTTCCGGTGAACGGTGACCGTGCCTTGCGTGATGGGATCAGCGAAGCGGTCGAGAACGCCTTGATAG
>JAVJPD010000458.1:0-1251 GCA_040216475.1 Rhodospirillales bacterium | reverse complement strand
CTGATTTATCGGTCTTGACGTCGGCCATGGTTTTTGGAAGGGAGAATATCCCCCTATGCCTTACCGCAAATGATTGATAACCCACGTTGGATTCATAGCCGCGCCCGGGGGCGTCCGGTAGCTGTGGTTATCCGATATTGTGGTTTCTACGTATGCCGGGCGGTGCCGGTCTTGAGGCGGGACGGCGGCGGAAAACCAGAGATCTTAGCGTAAACTCTAGTGCCCTTCGGTTTTCTGGCGGGCATCTAGATCGGATCATGATTTACCCGCCGAAGCGGGCTTCGCGAAGGCGGATAAATCATGTGAATCCGATCTATATCAATAACCTAGAGCCGATTCACATGGTTGTCGGATTGCTATTTTGGCCCATGCCAACTCGCCTTGGCGAAGCCAGGAGGGTTGGCTATGAGCGATCCCGACGAACCATGATCGGCTCTAAATCCGGCGTTTTGGCCTGCAGCCCGGCGAAATATTCCTCGCGGCTGAACGCATGGCCGCAAACCATGCATTCGACGGGGCCGAAAGGGGCCTTGTGGGGATCGAATCCGCCGGCGGATTTATTCTGGGCCTCGCCGCAGCGGGGGCAGGAAACGGGAACGAGCTTCAGGGCCATGATGCCTCCGATGGCTGATTAGGCGGCGGACGTTAAAATAAAATCGCCGCGCTGTCACGCCACGCCGTTGCACCGGAGAGCGATCCGGGTGCCCGGGCGTGAGCCGGTGCGGCGCGGGGCCTTATTTGTCGCCGTTATGGTCCTATAATCTTGCCGATTAAATCCTTCGAAAACCTTGCTTTTTCCGTCCCGCAACGCAAAAATTCGAGCCGAAAACCGAACGGGAAATCCAGGTCCGCCATGCATATTCTTGCCTGCGTCAAACAGATCCTCGATCCGGAAATCGCCACCACGGTGTTCCGGGTCAACGAGGAGAAAAAGGAGGTCGTGCCGATCCCGGGCATGTCGCCGGTGATCAGCCCGTTCGACGCGCAAGCGGTCGAGGCGGGCATGCGGATTAAGGATGCCGATCCCGAAAACGTCAAACTGACAGTCGCCTCCCTCGGCACCGAAGCGGCCCGGGCGGTTCTCAAGCAAGGCCTCGCCATGGGCGCGGACGAGGCCGTGTTGCTCGCCGATCCGGCGTTCGAGGGCTCGGACGCCACGGCGACCGCACGCATTCTCGCCGAGGCGATCAAGAAACTCGGCGACGTGGACTTGATCATCACCGGCCGTCAGGCTGCCGACGGCGACGTCGG
>JAVJPD010000457.1:0-10707 GCA_040216475.1 Rhodospirillales bacterium | reverse complement strand
GCGACGTCGGCGCCTTCGTCATCCCCAACGTCTGCGCCAAGCTGACCGAGCGGTTCAAGAAGGCCTAATCCGGCGCAAACGAAGCCGCGGCGCGGCGTTCAGAAGGGTTGACCGGCTATGGCGACCTCCGTATGTTCCCGGTTCTCCGGGGCGGGGGCCGCAAGGGCCCGATCTGCCGCCGTTTTGGGGGCGCATAGCTCAGTTGGTAGAGCAACTGACTTTTAATCAGTAGGTCGAAGGTTCGAATCCTTCTGCGCTCACCAATGATTTCAATTGGTTACAAGGAATTTTGGCCGGTTTCGGTCGTATGCCGGCGCAAGGGTAACGCCTCGGGCAATGCGTGTCGGCTTTGGTTACCTTGACTTATACGTGATACGTATCATATATTAATCCTTATGATCAAGAGCTTTCGCGGCCGCGATACCAAACGCCTTTGGAAGGGAGAAACCGTACGGAAATTTCAAGCGGTTCGAAAGGTGGCCTATAGAAAACTCGATATGTTGAACGCCGCGCTTCGGCTGGACGACTTGCGGAGTCCGCCGGGCAACCGTCTGGAGGCTTTAAAGGCCGATAGGCAAGGGCAGCACAGTATCCGCATCAACGATCAATGGCGTATCTGCTTTATCTGGAACGATGGCGCGGAGAACGTCGAGATCGTGGATTATCACTAGGAGGTTGAAGTCATGGCACGTATTACGACTCATCCGGGGGAGGTGCTGCACGAGGAATTCATGGTGCCGCTCGGCCTCAGCGCGAATAAGTTGGGCGAAATACTCGGCGTTCCGGCGAACAGAATTTCGGAGATCATTCGGGGGCGGCGGAGCATGACCGCCGATACGGCGCTGAGGTTGGCCAAATGCTTCGGCACGACGCCGGAATTTTGGATGAACCTGCAGACCGCGCACGATGTTTCAAAAGCCGCAAAAAAACACGGCGAGGAAATCAAGACGAAGGTTAAACCGGTGGCAGCCTAACGATTTGAAATTCGTAATTTCCGGCGCGCTCGCCATCTCACGAAGAAAACGCCCCAAAGGAGGATCCATGAGACATTCGACTTTCGGCCTTTTGCTCGGTGCCGGGATTTTCCTGATGCCGTTGAACGTGCCCGTCGCCGAGGCCGGATGTACCTCGACGACAGCCGGCAACACGACCTTTCACGAGTGTACCGACGGCAGGTCCGGGACATCGACTCGCATCGGCGGCACCACATTTCACGAATTCACCGGCGGAGCGTCGGGAACGTCGCAAAAGACCGGTAACACCGAGTTTCACGATTTCGGTGCGCGCTCGGGCGCGTCGCAAAGCGTCGGGAAGAACACGTTTCACGATTTCGGCGGTAAAAAAGGGCAGTCCGAGCGCATCGGCGGCTCGCAATTTCACACCGGCCCGCTGTTCGGCCGATAACGCGCTTCGGTCTTTTCCTAACCCTGAAAATGTCCCCATACGGTCCAGAGGCCGATGGCGATGAAGCCGCAGCCGGCGATCAGGTTGAGCGGGATCGCGCTCAGGTATTTATCGCCCATCGTGCCGAGGGCGACGGCGAGCGCCGTCGACAGAACCAGCGCCGCCGCCGCCGCGAAAAAGATCGATACCGGAGGGTGCGCGGCGTTGGCGGCGAATAGCAGGGTCGCCAGTTGCGTCTTGTCGCCGAGTTCGGCCAGGAACACGGCCGAGAAAACCGCGGAGAGAGGAAGATATTGCATAAGGGGTGCCATGTGAGGAGCCGGGGTTGACGTATGACGGGCCCCGAACCGCCGGCTCCCTCGAGCGGTTCGATGCTCGCCATAGGTCTCGCCAAGCTCTTAAGCCGCACGCGCCATGGCCGGGGCCAAGTCTGTTGACGCGCGCCCTTCTCTAGATCGAAGGCGGCTACTCCCCTACGGGACAGGAGATGGGATAGCCGATCCGGCGGCGAAGATCAATCGGCTCTCTATTCCGGTTGTGGCCGGGGCGGCAACCGGGTCACAATCGGCGCCGGTATCCCGGGAAGGGGCGGCGGCGTTCGGCCTTCCGCACAATCAACATTCAAATATTAGAGGGAGGCGTTCGCATGCGCTGGGTTCGGTTCGAGGACAAGGACGGGGCTTCGTTCGGCATCGTCGAGGGTGACGATGTCGTCGCGGTTTCCGGCACGCCGTTCGGGGTTTACGAGAAGACCGGCCGGAAAATTCCGTTGAGCGGCGCGACGCTTCTGCCGCCGGTGATGCCGCCGACGATTTACTGCGCCGGGCACAATTACCGCGATCACATCGTCAAATCCGCCAAGCGCAAGGGCATCGAGGCCGTGATCCCGGATGAGCCCGAGTTCGGCTACCGCGCCGTCAACGCGCTGATCGGCCACGAGGCCGACGTCGTTGTGCCCAAGGACTCCGCCAGGCCGATTCATTACGAGCCGGAACTGGTCGCGGTGATCGGCAAGAAGGCGAAGCGCGTGACGAAGGCGGAGGCGAAATCCTGCGTGTTCGGCTACACCATCGGCAACGACATCAGCGAACGCGCCTGGCAGAAAAGCGACCGCACGAACTGGCGCGCCAAGAACATGGATACGTTCAAACCGATGGGGCCGTGGATCGAAACCGAGGTCGACCTCGATAAAACAAGAACATTGGTTCGGGTCAACGGCGAAACCGTGATGGATTTCCAAACCTACGACGTGCTGTTCGACGTCGAGACCTGCATCGCATCCCTGACCCGTTACGTGACGCTCTACCCCGGCGACGTGCTGTGGATGGGCTCGGAAGGGGAAGCCATCAACATGAAGCCGGGCGACGTGAACGAAATCGAGATCACGGGTATCGGCGTGTTGCGCAATACGTTTACCTGGGAGTCGTAATCGGCAACGCGTGCCGCGCGCGGCGTCGCAAGAGTGCGGCGCTTTGATCTATCTCAAGGAATCGCGCGGGCCGGGCCGATACGATACGGCACGATCGAGGATCGGAACGATTGGAACGGAAAAGGAGACGGCCATGGAATCGCAAGGCATCGAACGGAAGTACCTGACCTCCTGGATCATCGGCGCCGTTATCGTTCTGCTGGCGGACGGCTGGATCGCGTATCGCATGTTCCAGCCCGATTGCACCGCGCCGGGCATCGCGGAATTCATCGTGCTGGTCGTGGTCCCGGCGGTGTATCTGACGCTGATGTTCATCACCCTGCGCCGGCCTTAGAGCGCCCGCCGCGTTACGGACTCAAACCGCGCCTTTCTCCTTGAGCGCCGCGATCTCGTTTTTGTCTCCCGTTCAGTCAGCGTTCACGACGCGACGGCGACGATAGCCGAGCAGGGGGCTTTGCCCTCGCGGCGATAAGTATGAGGCACGCTCGAATCGAAGTACATCGCGTCGCCTTCGTCGAGCGTCGACTCCGAGCCGTCGATATTGACGGTAAGCTTTCCTTTCAAAACATAAATGAGTTCCTCACCGTCGTGTTTATGCGGCTGCGACGGCAGCGATGAAGCCGGGAACTCGGCGTAATACGCTTCCATCTTGCGGTTGGTAACGGGGAAGTCGAGGCTTTCGAAGAAATAAGCGGGCGGCTCCTTTCCCTGCTGATCAGGCAGACGCAGGCGGTCTTTTTTCCGGATTACTGCGGCCGCCGGTTTCTCCTCTTTTTCTGTGAAGAAGTGATCGAGCCCGATGCCGAACACCAACGCGATCCTGAGAAGGGTCGGCAGCGTGGGAAACAAATGCCCGCGTTCGATCTTCGAAAGCATGGCGGGCGACAGGCCGGTGTGTTCGCCGAGCTGTGCCAGTCCGAGTTTCTTCTTGAGGCGCAGTGCACGGATCTTTGGGCCGATCCCATATTGCGTGAGCCCCTCCGTCAGTGTGTCCGAAAGCATGCGGCGATCCTTTTTCCCGTCAGTCAAATATCGCGGTAATCTTTTATCATAAAGAAAACCATTATTCATATCACGAAAGTTTGAATATTAATAAAACTGTTTTTCTTTATAGTTAAATATACGCCGCCCCGCTGCGGGGCGGACCGAAAAGACACACAGCCAATCGGAGGAGTCAGTTCATGAAATCCAAGTTTACCAGTCTGGCGGCTGCCGCAATGACCGCGGTCGTCGTCGTTGTCGGTGGCCTCAACGCGCGTGCCGCCGAAAAGGATATTGTCGATACGGCGGTGGCCGCCGGCCAGTTCAAGACGTTGGCAGCCGCTCTCGGCGCGGCCGGCCTCGTCGATACTTTGAAGGGCCCGGGTCCGCTTACGGTTTTCGCGCCGACGGATGAAGCGTTCGCGAAGCTGCCCGAAGGCACGGTTGCAAGCCTGCTGAAGCCGGAGAACAAGGAACAGCTAATCGCCATCCTGACCTATCACGTTGTGCCGGGTAAGGTGATGGCGAAGGAAGTCGTGAAGATCGATGAAGCCAAGACGGTCAACGGTAAGATGCTGAGCGTCAAAACCAAGGACGATGCCGTGATGATAAACGATGCCAAGGTGACGGCAGCGGATATCAATGCGTCGAACGGTGTCATTCACGTCATCGATAGCGTCATTCTTCCCCCGAAGAACTAATACGAAACGTGATTGAAACTTGCCGGGCCGACTCTGTTAAGAGTTGGCCCGGCTTTTATTCTTCTTGATGTCCGCTTTTGTTACGATTACTTCCGCTTCGAGTTCGGCTCGATCGCGTGAACTTGATTCAGGTCCTTCCGGCTTTTCCCGAACGGTTCCGCCGCCATCACGTGCTTCCGCCGCGTTACGGACTCAAACCGCGCCTTTCTCCTTGAGCGCCGCGATCTCGTCCTTCGAATAGCCGATCTCGCCCAGCACTTCGTCCGTGTGCTCGCCGGTTTCCGGCGTGTGGCGGGCGAATTTTTTCGGCCGCGGGGTTTTCGACATGTTGATCGCCGAGCCCACCAGATCGATGGTGCCGAGCAGGGGGTGCTCCTGGGTGCGGTACATGTGCAGGTGCTTCACCTGCGGATCGCTGAAGGCCTGCTCGATGTTGTTCACCGGGCCGCACGGCACGCCGGCTTCCATGAGCATTTTTATGAGCTCGTCGACGGTGTACTTCGCAAATTCCTTCTGAATGATCGCGTTCAGGGCATCGCGGTTGTCCGAGCGCGCCTCGACGGAACGGTAATCCGGATGCTCGATCAGTTCGTCGAGTCCCATGCATTTGCAAAAGCGCGGGAACATGGCGCCGCTGCCGGCGATGACGATATAGCCGTCGCTGGCCTCGAACAGGCCCATCGGAATGCCGGTCGGATGGTTGTTGCCGGCCTGCTTGGAAACCTGGCCCTTCATCAGCCAGCGCGCGGCGTGCAGGTCCATCATGTTGATCATGGTTTCGAGCAGCGACGTATGCACCCATTGGCCCTCGCCGGTGGCCTCCCGGTCGAGCAGTGCGATCAGGATGGCGTGGGCGAGGAACATGCCCGAGCAGAGATCGGTGATGGGGATGCCGACGCGCATCGGTCCGCCGTCCGGCGCGCCGGTGACCGACATCAGCCCGCCCATGCCCTGGGCGATCTGATCGACGCCGTGGCGGCCGTCGTAGGGGCCGCTTTGGCCGAAGCCGGAGATGCTGGCGTAGACGATTTTCGGGTTCACTTTCCGCACCGCTTCGTAGTCGATGCCGAGCTTGTGCTTCACCACCGAGCGGAAGTTCTCGACGATCACGTCGGCGCCCTCGACCAGCTTCATGAAGGCGGCCCGGCCTTCGTCCGTCTTGAGGTTGAGGGTGATGCCGCGCTTGTTGCGGTGCAGGTTCTGGAAGTCGAAGTCGTGGCGCTTGCCGGTGAGGCCGACGCGATTTTTTCCGGTCTCCAGCGGGGGTTCGATCAGGATCACGTCGGCGCCCCAATCGGCGAGCAGGCGTACCGCCGTCGGCCCGGCCCGGGCCTGGGTGAGATCGAGCACGCGAAAGCGGGCGAGCGGCATGTTGGACGTCATCGGGGGGTCTCCCTGGCTGCTGTTCTTGTTCGTTATTCGCCTTATTATGCCGCCGTCCGGACGGTTCGTATAGAGTGCGGATGGATTTTTCGTCTAGAGCCGGTCATGGTTCGTCGGAATCGCGATCCGATCTAAAGCACGAACCAGAGCAGCGCCGGCAGAATAAAAATCATTAACGTGGTGGAAACGACGACGATGCCCGCGACTTCCTCGGGCTCGGTTTTATAGCGTTCCGCCAGCACGTAGGTGACGACCGCTGCCGGCATGCTCGATTGCAGAATGAGGACACCGCGCGCGGTTTTGTCGAGGCCGAGAAAATCGGCGAGCAGGACGGCGATGCCGAAGGCGGCGGCCATGCGCAGGACCGAGAGGATCAGGGCGCGCACCAATCCGGAAACCCGCAGCCGGGCGAGCGAAATGCCGAGGGTGATCAGCATCAAGGGGATCGTGATGCCGCCGATCAGGCCGGTCGTATTGCCGAGCCAAAGCGGCACTTTTGTCCCCGTGAAAGTAAAGGCGAACGCGGCCACGATGGCGTAGGGGATGGGTATCTTCAGGACTTCGCGGATGGAAAACGAACCGGCCGATACGCTGATCCCGAAGGTGAACATCAGGAGCGTCGAGACGATGAAATAAGCCATGCCGTAGGCGAGGCCGGTTTCGCCGAACGCGAACAGGCACAGAGGCAGGCCCATGTTGCCGGTGTTGTTCAGGCTGAGCACGGGCAGGAAGCCGCGAATGGACAACCCCGCGGTCTTCAAGAGCGGCGCGGCCAGAACGGCGATGACGACGAAGACGCAGAGCGCCGACAGGCTCATGATGCCGAAATCGTCGAGCTTGACGTCCATTTTGGTGACGGTCGTGAACACCAGACACGGCGCGCCGAGCATGATGACGAGCGAGCCGATCAGCTGCGTATCGAACGTGCGCCCGATCCGCGCCCACGCATAACCGATGCCCGCGCAGATCAGGACCGGGGCGATGATGGGGGCGAGTTGAGCGGTCATGAATGCCGGATCGAAAATAAAAATAAAAGACGCTTGTTTCAGGGGCTTGCCCCGGATGGCGCACCTTACCGGGTGGCAGAGAGGAGGGCGAGACTAAATCACGCCACCGGGGCGGGAGCGGCCGTGGTATCATCGGTCATTCATCGGTCCGAACGGCGCTTGCGGCAAAATAAAGGATTACGGTCATGGAACGCGAAATCGACGAACTTCTTGAGCGCTTGAACAGGCTGGAAGAGGAGGTGGAGCGGAAATTCGACGAGCGCCGCGCGGAATTCAAATACGAAATTCGAATGAAGCGGGCCGTTTTCGAAAAAAGCGTTCTCGCCCGGCACCGCCAAATCAAAATCGGACTGATCCGCTTCATTCGGACATCACCGTGGATGGTTTTGGTCACGGCGCCGGTTATTTATCTTTTGATCGTTCCCATCGTGATTTTGGATATCAGCATCAGCTTTTATCAGTGGGTTTGTTTTCCGATTTGGGGGATTAACCGCTCGCAGCGGTCTCGGTTCATTATTCTCGACCGGCACCGATTGGCTTATCTGAATGCCATCGAGAAATTGAATTGTCTGTATTGCGGTTATGCAAACGGCGTCATCGCGTATGTTCGCGATGTCGTGGCCCGAACCGAGCAATACTGGTGTCCGATCAAGCATGCGATGCGCGTTAAATCGCCCCATGGCCGCTACCGGAATTTTTTGGAGTACGGCGACGGCGAAGGGTACCGCCGCCGGCTCGAAGATTTGCGGGCTGCCTTGAAGAAAGACCGGGAAGTATGAGAAAGCAAGACTAGGGCTTGGATGGGGCCTGTTTTCCGGTATATAAAAGTTGAATATTCGACTTTGCCGACCGCTCTATTCGAAGGGGGCCCCGGAGCATGGCATTCGGTAACATTACGTTCGACGTGTACGGCATGAACGACGGCCGTTGGTCGGTGTATTCGTCGTCGAAGTACCGTGAAACCGCCATCGAGGAAGCCAAGGAACTGCTTGGTTCGGGGCAGTTCGACGCCATCAAGGTCGTGCGCGAGGACGAGCGCACCGGCGAAGAGGAAACCGTTTTCTCCGAAAAAATCGAGCGCAAGGGCAAGGGCCTGACGGTGATTCCCGTCGAGGAAGCGCCGATGTGCGAAACCCTCGAGGATTTCTACCAATTCGAATCCCGCAAGACCGCCGGGCGCGTCCTGCGCAAATATCTCGACGAAAACGGCCTCACGGCTTTCGAGTTGCTGCACAATTACGGCCAGCTTCGTTTCCTGTGCCGCAATAACGAGGATTTTCTGAACAAGGCCGTACACGTCATCGCGCGCGCCCAGGCCAAGGCGACCGGCGGCAAGCACTACGAGCGGGTCGAGGTGATTTACGAGGTGATCGAAAAAATCGTTGCGAGGGCGGAATCCTTCGAGGGCGACAACACCTATTACGACCTGTTCAAGAAGAGCGACATCAACACGTTGCTCGAGGCCGTCCGCAAGGATATCGAAGAAGAGAACCAAGGTTTTCGCGCGCGCCTGGCGTTGTCCAAGTATCTCGGCGAAATGCCCGATTGGCAGAAGAAATTGATGCTGATGATCGAGCAGGCCGAGAACGAGCCGAGCGAGGAAGCCTTGACGTATCTCGACGAGATCATCGCCGAAATTTTCGACGGCACCCAGGCCGTGCAGGAAGTCTTCGGGTTTCAACACAACCGTGCCGAAACGATTGAAACCCTCGCCGAACTGAGCGCCGGGCGGTATCAGGCCAAGCGTGCGACCGTCGAAGCCTTGAAGCGGTTCAGCGACCTTAAGGCGCGCCACCCGCTGCCGAATTCGCGTCATGTGATTCTCGACCGGGCTCAGCGCGAACTCGGCAGCACGCGTCCGCTGACCAATGACGGCAAGGAAGCGGATCAGGCCGCGTTCGCACAGGTGATGGAGGCGTTGATCGCCCATCACGCGCTGTCGGGCGACAACCGGATCAGCGAGGCGGCGACGATGCGGGCCAAGAGCTTGTTCGTCGAGGAAGGCCAGGACGAAAGCTGGGACAAGGCCATCGACGACATGCTCAGGCTTTTGGAAAACAAAGCCTCGCAGTTCGCCTATCTTGTCGATCTCTGCAGTACCGAGTTCGGCGTCAGGCATCAGGGCGTCATCATCGAAAAACTCGAATCCATCATTCACGATTTGCACGCGATCACGGACTTGGTCGACGGCAAGGCGGACCGGCGCGGTGTGATCCGCGGCGCCGCGACCGTACGAGACCGGCTGATGTCGACCAAGCTGCCGGACGAATGGCGCATGAAATTCGCGCGCACGATCTACAATCTCTTGATGGCGTACCAAGAAGCCGAAGAGACGGCGCCGAAACCATCGCCTCGAAAGCGCGGCAACGGCGCCGGCAACGGCACAAGCAAGGGTGCAGGAAACGGAAGGAGTTCCAACGTGGCGGATAATATCCTGAATCGAACCGAGATCGAGCCGGGGGCCTACATCTTCCAGGAAGGCGAGGAGGGTACCGAGGCTTACTTCGTCGCCGAGGGCGAGGTCGAAATTTCCCGCACCGTCGGCAACCGGCACGTGGTCATCGCCAAGGTGGGCAAGGGCAGTTTCATCGGCGAAATGGCGTTGATCGATACCAAGCCCCGGATGGCGTCCGCCAAGGCGGTGACGAAAACGTCCTTGATGACCATCCCGAAAGAGGAATTGCAATTGCGGCTCAACAAGCTCGAGGAATTCGACCCGATCATGCGCCGCCTGGTGGGAATTTTCGTCGACCGCATGCGCAATCACCCCGTGATCGAGTTGTGAACGATCGGCTTTCGGCCCTATCTCCGGCGCTTCGCCGTTTCATCGAGCGGAGCCGGGTCTGCGCGCAAAACAGCGATAACGCGGTGGACTGCGTTACCGCCATTGCGCCCCTGATGCTGGAGTTGCTCGAAGGCGGGTGCGATTTCTTCGAGCCCGGCCATCTGCGGTCCGATCCGGCCCATTACGCCCGCAACGCGATTTACATCGACGACGACGGCCGTCTGTCCCTGTTCGCGTTGGTGTGGCTGCCCGGGCAATGGACGCCGGTGCACGATCACGGCACCTGGGGCGTGGTCGGCGTGGCGGAAGGCGTTTTGGAAGAGCGCAATTACATGGCCGACGGCCGCATCGCCCGCGACGAGGGGATTGTTTTGCACTGCGGCGGCTCGATCATCCTGACCGAGAAGGCCGTGACCACCTTCGTGCCCAACCCGGATCATATCCATAAGACCGGCGTGCCCGAAAACCGGCGCAAGGCCGTGACCTTGCATCTTTATGGGCGTGAAATGAGCAACTTTCACGTGTATGATCCGGAAGCGGGCACGCGCCGCCTGATCGACGTGGCCCATTACAAGAGTTGAACCGCTCCCCGCACGTCACGATGCGATCGGGGGGCAGAGAGTCGGAAACCGATCGATTATGTGCCGCTGGCTTGCCTACAGTGGTTCTCCCATTTTTCTGAGCTCGCTTATTCTCAAGCCGGAAAACTCGCTGATCAATCAAAGCCGCTTCGCGACGGAAAGCATTTCCACGTTGAACGGCGACGGTTTCGGCATCGGCTGGTACGACGCCCGGCCCGAGCCGGGACAGTTCCGCGATATTCAGCCGGCCTGGAACGATACCAACCTGCACAGCGTGTGCGAGCAGATCCGTTCGCGTTTGTTTTTCGCTCATGTGCGCGCTTCGACCGGCACGCCCACGTCGCGCACCAACAGCCATCCGTTCAGGCACGGCCATTGGCTGTTCATGCATAATGGTAAGATCGGCTCATTCGAGAAAGTGCGCCGCCAACTGGCC
>JAVJPD010000456.1:0-6630 GCA_040216475.1 Rhodospirillales bacterium | reverse complement strand
ACATCAACCGCAACAAGGCCGCCTATCTGCCGACCGTCAACGCGACTGCCAACCTGGGGCCGGAAATCGTCGACAGCCCCGGCACGCGCTCCGCCAACGACAAACAATCTTCCGAGCTCCGCCAGAAAGCGACTCTGACGGTGACGCAAAACCTGTTCAACGGCTTCTCCACCTCGACCCGGGTCAAGATATCGCGCCTGAACAAGGCGCTCGCCACTCTGTCGCTCGAGGGCACCCGGCAAAACAAGATCTTCGAAGGCATCACCCATTATATCGACGTGCTGCGCCAACGCCGCCTCGTCGGCCTGTCGCGCAACAACGAGGAAACGATCAAGCGGCAGCTCCGCCTCGAGGACGAGCGGGTGCGCCGCGGCTCCGGCATCGCGGTCGACGTGCTGCAGGCGAAGTCGCGCCTGCAGATCGCCAAGGAGCGCCTCGTCTCCTTCGAGGGCGCGCTGGAAAACGCGGTCAGCCGTTACATCCAAGTTTTCAACCGGCCGCCCGATATCGACCATATGACCGATCCGGCGCCGCCGGTCGATGTGTTGCCGAGCGAACTGGACCGGGTACTCGATATCGCTCTCCTGGAAAATCCGGCCGTCAATAACGCTAACACGTCGATCGAGGTCGCCCGCACGCAACGCAATCTGGTGAAGTCCGAATTCTTCCCGACCCTCGACATGGTCGGCACCTGGAATTACGAAAAGGACTTCAATACCACGCTGGGCACGCGGCGGGATTATTCCGTGGTGCTGCAGGCAAACTGGGATCTGTTCTCGGGCTTTTCGACCCGGCACAGCCTGAGCCAGGCGAACTTCAACTACCGGGCGAGTCAGGACGATCACGACCAGATCGCCCGGCAAATCATCCAGCAGTCCCGGCTGTCCTGGCAGGCGCTGCTGACCGCTCGCCAGCGTGCCGAACTGCTCGGCAATGCCGTGAACATCGCCTCGGAAGTCTCGACGGCTCGCAAAAAGCTGCGCGAAGCCGGCAAGGAAACCGTGATCAACGTGCTCGATGCCAACAACGAAGTCATCAACGCGCAGATCAACTACGTTTCCGCGACCTACGACGAGATTCTTTCGATCTACCAGATGATGCTGTCCATGGGCCGCCTGAACACGGCTTATCTGAACGTGGTCACGCACTGATAGCCGGTCTTACAGCCGGTCATTAAGTGTCGGCCCGCCTCCCCGGAGCCCGATATTCGGGCCCCACGGTCCTTGTCCCCCCTCCCCCAAGTTGCTAGGCTGCCGCTCAACGAGATCGTTCGGCCGGCGTTCCTGCCGGTTGGCTCTCACGACAGCCGAATCGAAAGGAGCCATGAGCATTTCTCTTCTGAAAACCGTGGGCATACCGGGCGGGCGACGCCTCGGTTACCGGGAGGACGGCAAGGGCGTCCCCGTGATGCTGCTGCACGGCCTCGGCCCCGGCTCGCAATCCTGGGAGCATCAGTTCGCGGGGCTGCGCGACAAATACCGCGTGATCGCCTGGGACATGCCCGGTTACGGCGGCTCCGACCCGCTGCCGGCCGAAAGCCCGAAGCCCACGCATTATGCCGCCGACCTCGCCGCCCTGATGGATGCCTTGAAAATCCAAAAGGCGCACGTGCTCGGCCAATCGGTCGGCGCCATCATCGCCGCCTGCTTCGCTCATCACTATGCCAACCGGGTTCTCTCGCTGGTCCTCACCGCCGCATCGAGCGGCAGCGGCACGCTCGATTCCTCGACCCGGCAACGCACCTTGAACGAACGCCTCGACGCGCTGGCGAAGAACGGCCCCGACGGCCTCGCGCAAATCTCCGCCGCCAAGTCGGTCGCCCCCGGCACCAAGGCGGCGATCGTCGACGAATTGGCCGAGCATATCTCGATGATGACGGAGGAAGGCTATAACCCGGCGGTTCATATGCTGGTCAACAGCGACATCTATCAGGAACTCGGCCACGTCAAGGTGCCGACCCTGGTGATGTGCGGCACCGCCGATCCGGTGACGCCCGAACCGAGCGTGCGCAAGATCGCCGAACAGATTCCCAAGGCGACGTTCCGGCGTCTACCCGGACTCGGCCACTGCGCCTTCATCGAAAACCCCGAAATGTACAACACCGCGCTGCGCGACCATCTCGGCGGAGCCACCCGCGCATGACGAGCCCCGGCCAACGATTGCGTGATCTGGTCGACGCGCCCGAAATTCTGGCGATGCCCGGCATATCGAACGGCTACAGCGCCCGGCTGGTCGAGCAATTCGGATTCAAGGCAGCCCTCCTGACCGGCGCCGGCCTGTCGGAAAGCCATCTCGGCTGGGCCGACGCCGGCCTGATGGGACTCGAGGAAAATCTCCGGGCCAGCCGCCCGCTCATCGAATGCTGCGGCCTGCCGATCCTGGCCGATGCCGATACCGGCTACGGCGGGCCGATGAACGTGTTTCAAACCGTGAAGGCCTTCGAAAAAGCGGGTGCTGCCGCCGTCCAGATCGAGGACCAGGTCTGGCCGAAACGCTGCGGCAATCTGCAGGGCAAACAGGTGATCGCCGCCGAGGAGATGGTCGAAAAGGTCCGGGCCGCCGTCGAAGCGCGGCGCGATCCCGGCTTCATGATCGTGGCGCGTACCGACGCGTTTCCGATGAACGAGATCGGCGAGGCGATCCGGCGGCTGAATCTCTATACCGACGCCGGCGCCGACATGCTGCTCGCCGACGGCACCTACACCGAGGATCATTTCCGCGTCATGGTGGAAAACACCCATGTGCCCCTGATGGCGAACATGAGCTACGGCCTGCGCGGGCGGGTGGAGGAAAAACTCATCTCGGCGAAACGCCTCCAGGAACTCGGGGTCGCGGTTGTGCTCTATCCTCGCCTCGCGGGCGGCGCGATGATCCAAGGGCTCAAGAACGCGCTCGGCGTGCTGCGCGAGTCGGTCGACGGCGGCGCGGTGATCGAACGGCCGGATCTCGTCGCCTCGTTCAAGGAGCAGAACGAACTGATGGGGTTGAACGAGATTCTCGATCTCGACAAGCGCTTCTCGACCGACGAGCAGCGCCGGGAAAAATACGAGAAGAGCCTCGATCACGTGAATAACGTGCTCAAAAGCTCCTAAAAATCAGAACGGAACCGAACCGGCGAACTGGGTGCGGTGCATGAGGCGGCGCATCGGCCACGCGTAATCGCGCACGGCGAAGTGCTGAACCGTGCAATTGTCCCACATCAGAAGATCACCGGTTCGCCAAACGTGTTTGTATTGGAACGCCGGCTCGACCACGTGCGCGGCCAGTTCGTCGAGCAACGGCAATGCTTCTTTGTCGTTCATGCCGACGATGCCGGTACACTCGCCGGTCATCACGTACAGGCATTTGCGCCCCGTGATCGGGTGGGTGCGCACGATGGGGTGCACCACGTCGGGGTGGGCGTTCTTCTGCTCGTTGGTCATGGCGTCGCGTTCGCTGACGCTGACTTTCGCCCGATAGGCATGCTTGGCCTGATAGGAATGCACCGCTTTGAGCCCGTCGATGCGGCGCTTCATATCCTCGGGCAACGCATCGTAAGCGGCGGCCGCGCTCGCGAACAACGTCGCGCCCAGCGCCACGCCGTCCTTCGCCGGTATTTCGACGGCATAAAGCGCCGAGCCGCGCGGCGGCACCGCGCTCCATGACATGTCCGTGTGCCAGGTCTGTCCGGCGTCCGCCAAACCGATGTTGCGGTCCTGCTCCTTGACGTTGGAGATCAAGAGGATTTCCGGATGCTCCGCCAGGCAGTACTGGGCCAGCGGAAAGCAATCGACCGTGCCGAAGCGCCGCGAGAACGCGATCTGCCGTTCGGGCGATACCGTTTGATCCCGGAAAAAGATCACGCCGAAATCATCGTAGGCCCGCTCGACGGCGGCGAAGGTGTCGGCGTCGAGATCGTGCGCAACGTCGACGCCGAGAATTTCGGCGCCGAGTACGGCAGTGCAAGGACGAACGTCCATGGAAGCCGCCCGCGCCACCGAACCTACTCGGCGGCCGAGGACAGAGGTTGCTTCAAGAACTTGAGATAGTTCGGCACCTTGGAAGCGGGCAGATAAACGTAGCCGTCGAACAGGCGGCGCTGGGTACGGTAAATCGTGCCGTACTCGGCGTACCAGCCGTCGGGGCGCTTCTCGACCGACGCCGCCAGCACGATCATGCCGGACGGATGCACGATGCGGATATCCGCTTTCGGATCGTCCGTCGGGCGCGCGACCCGATGCACGATGGTGCCCTCGATGCGCGCGGCGACCGCGGTGCAGACGCTGCGGGTCGCGGGCAGGGCGCGGTGCGTATTGCCCGACGACACGATGCGTGCGATCACGTCGCCGCCGTCCGCGGGAACGGTTTCACCCGTCAGCGTCGGCGCATCCTGCGGTCCGGTGACGATGCCGGGGGAAATTGCGGACGGAAAATCGGCCATCTTTTCCGGCGTCTCGGCGATGCCCGCGAGCACACCGGCATGGCAGCGGATCGTCTCGAGCTTCGCCATTACGTCGGTCATCGCGTCGATGTCGGCGGACAGTTCCGTCCCCTTCAAACCGACGACGGAGGCCTCGACGAACACGGTCAGGTTGGCGGCATCGACGATGGACGCCTCGACCTTGCCGAGGCCGGGAATGTCGAGAATATCGAGGACGTTGCCGCTCGGCAGCAGCTTGCCCGTGCCGGCACCGCCCGGCTCGAGGAAGTCGAGGCGCACCTTGTCGCCCGGATCGGCGACGCCCGGCATCACGTAATCGCCGTCGACGGCGGCGAGGCCGTCGTCCATGGTGAAGCTCGAGACGATGATCTTTTGGGTGTTGGTGTTATGGATACGGATTTTCGCCTTAGAGCCGTCGACCTTGACGAAGCCCTCGTCGACCGCGAACGGCGCCATGGCCGACGACATGTTGCCGCAGTTTCCGGCGAAACTGACAGAGGTGTTGCGCACGCCGATCTGAGCGAAGGTGTAATCGATGTCGGCGTCGTCGCGGCTCGGCGGGCCGATCACGCAAATCTTGGAAAGCGAGGAAATGCCGCCGCCCATGCCGTTCAACTGACGGCCGAACGGATCGGGGCTGCCGTGCGCGGCGAGAAAAATCTCCGGCCACAAGGCGCGGTCCTCGGGCAGATCGCTCTCTTTAAAGACGATGGCGTTCGACGTGCCGCCGCGCATGAACACGGCCGGAATTTTGAGCTGCCGCATGGCATCCACTCCCTGTTACTCTAAATGGCTAAAGTGCGTTGCCTTAAGATCGCAAATTTTTCGGGCGCAAGCCAGCCCCTCGTCAGCCCCTCGTCAGCCCCCTTGTGCCGTCACCCCTTGTCGAGCGCGGCGCTGCGCCCGGCGATCCGCCCGAAGGTGGCCCCCGACACCAGCCCGGTGCCGCCCGGATAATTGTAATGAAACAGCCCGCCGACCATCTCGCCGCAGGTGTAAAGCCCCGGAATGGGCCGCCAGTCGGTGCCGATCACCCGGGTCTCGGGGTCGATCTTGAGGCCGCCGAAGGTGAACGTAATACCCCCCGTGACCGGATAGCAGACAAACGGCGGCTTATCGAGCTTGAGCGCCCAATTGGTCTTTTCGGGCTTTAGGCCCGTCGTCGTGACGCCGTCTTTTTCGGAAGGGTCGAACTTGCTCTCGTCGCCGGCGGCGGCGTTGTATTCGGCCAGCGTCTTCTTCGCCTGCGCCTTGTCGTCGATATCGAGCTGATCGACCAAGGCGTCCAGGGTATCGGCCGTGAACGGGTCGGTGTGCTCGTAGCGCGGCTCGAGCAGGTGGATCGTTTTCTGATCGAAGATTTGGAAGGCTAGGCTGCCGGGTTGGTTCAAAATAATGCCGCCGTACTTCGCATACGTGTAGAACTGCTGATCCTCGCCCTCATCCACAAAACGCAGGCCCAGCTTGTTGAGCATGACGCCATAGGGATACGACAGGCGGTTGCTGCGGTCGGTCAGCTTGCGATCGGCGAACTGTGCCCATTCGGCGGCGATCGGCGTCGAATGGCAGCCGCTCCATTGGCCCCACGGCATCGCGCCGATATCGAGCGCCATGCGCAAGCCGTCGCCCTGGTTGTGCCGGGTGCCGCGCACCTTGGCATGATCCCACGGCCCGCCGAGATACTGCGCGCGCATCTGCATGTTGGCCTCGAACCCGCCGGCGGCGAGTATGACCGCCTTGCCGGAAATTTCCTCGATGCCGTTCGGCCCGCGCACGCGCACGCCGGTCACGCGGCCCGATTTGGCCTGGATCAGATCGGTCGCGCCGGTTTGATAGCGGATCTCGACACCGTGGCTTTCGGCGGTCGCGAACCAGGTCTTGGATAAACCGACGCCCTCGTGCACGGCGCGGATGATCGCGCCCTTCGGCCACTTGATGACGTTGCCGATGCGAATGCCGCCGAGCGACATCGCCGGCTCCATCACCACCTTGCCGACCTCGCTTATCCAGCGCACGGTCTCGTAGGAATTGCCGATCAGGACTTCCGCCAATTCCTCGTCGGTGCGCCCGCTGGTGACGCGCCGAAGATCGGCCCAGAATTTTTCCTTGGGGTAGGCTTCGATGCCGGCGCGAAAACCCGGGTATTCGTCCTCGGCGTCGGGCACCAGGGGTTCGAGGTCCTCGACCGAAGTGAACGCGAAACGGAACAG
>JAVJPD010000455.1:0-11267 GCA_040216475.1 Rhodospirillales bacterium | reverse complement strand
TATCGAGCAGAGTTTCGATCCACGGCCCCTTCGGATCGCGGTACATATACCGCTTGATCTTGATGTCGAAGACGACGTCGACACCGGTGCGCTTTCGCCACGTGCCGAGGTTGCGCCTGATTTCCTTGATGAGTTGCTCCGGTTCCTTGCCCCGCGGCGCGCGCGGATTGACCACCAAGTGCAGCGCGCCGTCCTTGACCTTGAGATAGGTCATCGCCGCCGTGAGCGGCCCCATGAACGGGTCCTTGTAGGCGATGCCGAGCTTGGCGCCGTAATCGTCGAGGCCCCAGTTGGCGTCGGCATAATCGGCGGCGTCGGTGAAGTGGTTGCGATTGAGCGGTACCTTCGCCCGCATCTCATGAAGGAACCCGAACAGCCGCGTCAGCGGATTGACGCCCCGGTGCGGACTCGCCGAATGGGCCGCCTCGCCGAGCACCGTTAAAATCACGCGGTTGTTTTCGATTTCGATTTTCATGCGGAAGTTACCGCCGTTCCCTTTAACGTAAGCGGCTGCCTCCGCATCGAGAACGCGCTTCAACTTTCGCGGCCCGCGGCTCTCGATCACCGCGCGCGCCTCGCCGGGGATTTTGTTGAGCACCCTGCCGCCGGTCATGGCAACGATCGTAGCGCCCGCACCAGAGCCTTCGCGGACCGGGAATTTCGCCAGCACGACGCCGAATCCCTTTTCCGCGACGCCGACCGGATAGCGCCCGTCGAGCACGATGTTGTAAGGCGGCAGCTTGTGACGCTCTTTATAATATTCCACGCCCGAGCCGCCGGTTTCCTCGGTGGTCTCGATCATCAGCCGGATCGTCTTGTTTAAACGAATGCCGGATTCCTTGATCGCGGCCATGGCGAACAGCGCCGCCGTGATCGAGCCCTTGTCGTCATGCGTACCGCGCCCGTACAAACGGCCCTCGATTTCGGTTAGCTTGAACGGATCGAGTTTGGTGCCGTCCGTCAGCACCCACTTCGCCGGATCGGCGGGCACCACGTCGCCGTGGGTGAAAACGCCGACGGCATCGTCGCTTTTGCCGGCGAGCGTCACCTCGAAAATACGGTTGCCGACGTTGCGATATTCGAGGCCGAAACGCTTCGCGACGGCTTCGACGGCCTTGCCGAACGCGATCGTGTGCGGGCTTTCGTGCTGCGGCACGGCCTCGTCCTTGACCGTCGGGATCGCGACAAGCGAACGCAGCGTCTCGATCATGTCGTTCTCGTATTTGAGCCGCGCGTAAACGCCGAGTACCCGGTACAGATCGACCTGATTTTTATTTTCCGGCAGCCCGCTCAAATTTGCCAACGCGGGATCGCCGCCCTTGTGTTTGACCGCCTCGACGAACGCAAGGAAGTTCGCCGGCCGGGTCTTTTCGAAGCGCTGGATCAGCGCCTCGATCCGATCCTTCGTCAATTCCGCCGCTGCGGCCGCCGGCCCGGCGGCACAAGAGACTGCGATCGCCACGGCGGCCAAAACACTCGATACCCGCGAAATCATGATCCGGTTTACCCTCAGCCGCCGCTTTACGAACGGCATTATTTCTATCATTTTAGCCGCCGCGCTTACAAATTACGCTACACTCGCCGCCGACCGGCCGTGCCGCAGTATCGATAAAGGGAGCAGAATCAATGGCCAAAGAGCCTCAGTTCGAAGAAGTCCTCTATGACGTCAAGGACGGCGTCGCCTGGATCACCATCAACCGCCCGGAGGTCCGCAACGCCTTTCGCGAACAGACCCTCGATGAGCTGATCGAGGCGTTCAAGCTGACCCGGGATGACCCTTCCATCGCGGTCGCCGTCGTGACCGGCGCCGGCGACAAGGCCTTTTCGGCGGGCGGCGATTTCTACGCCATGAAGCGGCTCAACTGGATCAACGCGGCGCAATGGAACGACCGTATGCTGGGGCTCGCCATGACGATCCGCGGCCTGCACATTCCCGTCATCGCCATGGTGAACGGCTGGTGCATGGGCGGCGGACACGAACTCGCTCTTTGGTGCGACATCGTGATCGCCTCCGACGACGCGGTGCTGGGCCAGACCGGCGCCAAGGTGGGCGCGTGTCCCACGGTCGGCGCGACCCAATACCTGCCGCGCATCGTCGGCGAGCGCCTGGCGCGCGACATGATTTTCGGCTGCCGCACCTTCAAGGGCCAGGAAGCCGTCGACGTCGGGCTGATCAACCGCGCCGTGCCGAAGAAGGACCTGCGCAAGGCGGTCGAGGATTATTGCGAAACCATCAAGGGCTTCAGTTCGCAAACCCTGCGCCAGACCAAGCGTTCGCTCAATTTCGAATCCGATCAGCTGTACGCTTCCTGGCAGCACGGCATGGAACTGCTGGCGCACGTTTGGGGCAGCGAGGAATCCCTCGAAGGCATGAACGCGTTCCTCGAAAAGCGCAAACCGGACTTTCAGAAATTCCGCCAGCGCAACAAGGAAGAGCTCGACCGTTATCTCGACGGCATCGAGAACGACGAAAACAAACCGCCGGCCAAATCCTGAACCATGACCGCCGCGACCGAGCACACCGGCCCGCTCAAGGGTATCCGGGTCATCGACCTGACCCGGATTCTCGCAGGCCCCTTCTGCACCATGAACCTGGGCGACATGGGCGCCGAGGTGATCAAGATCGAACGCCCCGGTTCCGGCGATGACACCCGGCGCTGGGGCCCGCCGTTCGCCGGTGCGGAAGCCGCCTATTTCCTCGGCGTGAACCGCAACAAGCGCAGCGTCACCTTGAATCTCAAGGAAGAGCGCGGGCGGGAAATATTGAAATCCCTCCTGATCAATGCCGACGTGCTGATCGAGAACTTCAAGACCGGCACGCTCGAGGCCTGGGGCGTCACGCAAGCCTGGCGCGAGGAACACGCGCCGAAGCTCGTGCACTGCCAGATCACCGGCTACGGCGACAAGGGCCCGAAGGGCGGCCTGCCCGGCTACGATTTCCTGCTGCAGGCGGAAAGCGGACTCATGAGCATCACCGGCGAGCGCGACGGCGGGCCGATCAAGTACGGCGTCGCCATCGTCGATGTGTGTACCGGCATGTACGCCGCCATGGGCATCCTCGCCGCCTTGAACGCGCGCGCCTCCACGGGTAAAGGCCAGCGCATCACCGCGACCCTGTTCGACACCAGCCTGTCGATGCTGGTGAACGTGGCGTCGAACTATCTGATCAGCGGCAAGCGGCCCGGGCGGTTCGGCAACGGCCACGCCAACATCGTACCGTATCGGGATTTCCCCTGCGGCGACGGCGAGATCGCGCTCGCCGTCGGCAACGACGAGCAGTTCGCACGGTTCGCCGCGTGCGTCGGCCACGGTGAATGGGCCCGGGACGAACGCTTCAAGACCAATCCGGCGCGGGTCGAAAACCGCGATATTCTCGAGCCGATGATCCGCGAAGCCCTGCAGCCCCGTTCCGCGCGCACCTGGATCGCGAAGCTCCAAAAGGAAGGCATTCCCTGCAGCATGGTCGCTCCGGTCGACGAGGCGCTCGAGAGCGAACAGGCGAAAGCGAACAACATGGTGGTCGAGATGGAGCATCCGAGCGCGGGCACGATCCGCATGCTCGGCATTCCCTATCATTTCTCCGACACCCCCGAGGCGATCCAATCGCCGCCGCCGGAACTCGGCGCGGATACCGATAGCGTTTTGAAAGCCCTTGCGGGCTTGAACGAGGCCGATCTCGACGCCTTGCGCGAAAAAGGCGTGATCTGATGGCCGACAAAGCGTGCACTTTAAGCGACGCCGTCGCGCGCAACGTCAAGGACAGCGACACGGTCTTCATCGGCGGCTTCGGCCACGCAATTCCGTTCGCGCTGGGCCACGAAATCCTGCGCCAGGGGATTAAGAATCTCACGCTGTGCCGGTCGGGCACCGACATCCTATTCGATCTGATGATCGCCGCGGGGGCCGTGAAGAAAGTGATCTTCGGTTATCTCGGCAATCCCGGCATCGGTCTCGGCCAGGCGTTCCGCCGCGCGGTCAAGGCCGGCGCGATCGAGTACGAGGACTGGACCAACTTCGCGATGATCCTGCGCCTGCACGCCGCGCGCCTCGGTGTGCCGTTCCTGCCCGCGCGCATCCTGCAGCTCGGCGACATGACGAAAGCGCTGCCGGATTTGAAAACCGTGAATTGCCCTTATACCGGCGAACAGCTCGCCTGTATCCCCGCGCTCAGGCCCGACGTCGCGCTGATCCACGCGCAATGCGCCGACCGGGAAGGAAATATCGAGTTCTACGGCATCGACGGCGACACCATCGAGGGCGCGCTGGCGGCGGATAAAATCATCGTCAGCGTCGAGCAGTTCATCGAGCCCGAGCAGATCGCCGAGATCCCGGAGCTGACCCGCATCCCGGCGCACCGGGTGACGGCGGTGACGGACGTGCCCTGGGGAGCGCATCCGTCCTACGTCGAGGGTTTTTACGGCCGCGACGACGCGCATTTCTACGATTACGATAAGATCGCCCGCGACGAAGAAAGCCTGAAAGAATATTTGCAAAAATGGATCTACGATTGTCCCGAACGGCAAATCTATCTCGACACCGTCGGGCGGGATAAGCTTTCCGAATTAAAAACGCAAAGCAGCGGGAGGGCGCCGCGATGAACGCGCTGCCGGCAGCCGCCGCGCTGGCGCTCGCGGGCGCGCTCGAACTGGCCGATCATGACGTGTGTTTCGTCGGCATCGGCAATCCGTCGGATGCCGCGCTCCTCGCCAAGCACACCCACGCGCCGGATATGACCTTGATCTACGAATCCGGCGTGATCGGCTCGGACCCGAAAACCCCACCGCTCTCGACCGGCAGCCCGTCCGTTTCTGATGGCGCCATGATGATCGCGGACGGCTTGTCCGTGTTCGCCGAATTGCAGGCCGGGCGCATCGACGTCGGGCTTCTATCGGCGGCGCAGGTCGACCGCTTCGGCAATCTGAATTCCACCGTGATCGGCGACTATCAAGCGCCCAAGCTGCGCATGGTCGGCAGCGGCGGCGCGCACGACATCGCGTGCCTCGCCAAGCGCATCGTGATCCTGATGCCGCACGATCCGCGCCGCTTCGTCGAGCGGGTCGATTTCAGCACCAGCCCCGGCGTCTCCGATCAACGCAATTCATTGCGTCTCGGCGGCGGACCGAGCGCCTTGATCACCGAGCGGGCGCGCTTCACGTTCGAGACCGGCACCGCGCGGCTCGCCGCGGTGATGCCGGGCTTTGACGAGACCCAGGCGCTTGAGGGTATTCCCTGGAACGTCGCCAGAACGGCGGATTTCGAAATGCGTGCGCGCTTCGATCCGCGGGCGATCGAGACCGCCGCGCGACGTTTAAGCTATCTTTTCGCCTGATTCCCCGGCTTTCCGCCGAACATTACGGTTTTCGACGGGCAGCGCCGGAGCACCTTGGGATCGATGCCGGACACCTCGAATTCGAGCGAGATCAATTGAATATCCGATTTTTCGAGCCCGTCGACGATATCGGGATAGCTTTCCCGGCGTTCGCGGGCAATGCCCTGATGCGGATAACCGTAACACACGTGCGCCGCGGGCTTCGCCGTCTTTAACCCCGCAGCGGCGCGGTTCAACGCCGGAATACCGATTTCCAAGGCCCGCTCGGGACGGCGGCTGTAGACGGGCTCGTCGAACTGGATCACCGCGACGCCGAGCGCTTCGAGCGCCTTGGCCTCCTTGAGGCGCGTACCGTCGAATGCCCACTCGATTTCCGGCCCCTGGCTGTGATCGGCGACTGTCCGGGGTCGCGCTTCAACAGCCACAAGGGCTTCGGCATGGAGCCGACCACCGTGGTGGTGAAGGGGCCGGGTATACTTTCCTCCGTTTACGGCGTTACGTCTGCAAACCCCCGTTGGCCTGGATCATCTGGCCGTTGATGTAAGCGCCTTCGTCGGTCGCCATGAGCGAAACGATGGCGCCGATATCCTCGGGCGCGCCGAGCCGTCCGATGGGAATGTCCTTGCCCCAGCGCGCGATGCGGCCCTGCACGTTGGGATCGTCTTGCGCGGTTAAGGTTGGGCCCGGCGAAATAAGGTTCGAGGTAATCCCCTTGGGGCCGAGCTCCTTCGACAGCGCCTTCATCAAGCCCCAGAGACCGTGCTTGCTGACCGAGATGTGGCAGCCGCCGTTGTAGCCGCGCATCGCCTGCATGCCGGCGAACGTGACGATGCGGCCCCAGCCGCGTTCGGCCATGCCGGGCGCACAGGCCCGGATCAGCCAGAACGCCGATTGCAGGTTGGTCGTCATTACGTTCTCCCATTCCGCCTCGTCCATCTCGAGGATGCCGGAATGGGGCCGGATCGCGGCGTTGCACACCAGCACGTCAACCCGGCCGAAACGGTCCAGCGCCGTCTTCGCCAGGTTTTCGACGTCCTTGCGCTTGCCCATGTCGCCGAGCGCGTAGACCGCCTCGACGCCGAACGCTTCGGCCTCCTTCACGACCTTCTCGCAGGCGTCCTTTTTGCTGACGCCGTTGATCACCACGTTGAAACCGTCGCGTGCCAGGCGCAGCGCCACGCCCCGGCCGATGTTGCGGCTCGATCCGGTGACCAGGGCGACCCGTTTTTCCTCGCTCATGTCGCTCTCCTTATTTCCTTATTTCCTTATTTCGGCCCGGCGTTAGTCCAACCCCTTGGCCTTGGTGACGATGTCCATGATCGGCTTGGCGTCCGCCAGGCTGTCGATTCCTTCCACCAACTCGATCACCTTCTCGATGTCGGCGGCCGGCAGCGCCGGCTCGGCGCAATCGCGAAACTTGGTGAGGCGCTCGTCGCGGGTCAACGGCACGCCCCAGAGACCGCGCGGTTTGTCGCAGCGGGCATCCAGTTGCTTGCCGTCCTTGGTTTTCACATGAACGATGGCGTAGGTGTCGGGGAAATCGAGCGTGATCGATTTTTTCATGTCGAGCGTGATACGCGGCAGCATCGCTTTGATATCGGGCGCGAAACGGCGCTCATCGGAGAAGCTCTCGACCTTGATTCGTTTGTCGATGAGCGCCAGCGCGGCGGTGTATTGGATGCTGAACTTACCGTCGAGCCCGCTCTTCGGTTGCGGCCGGTTGACGTATTGCATATCGGTCATCTCGACGACGACTGAGTCGACGTCCTCGGGCTTGAGGCCCTTTTCGTTGACCAATTCCAGCATCGCGTCGATCGAGCGATGGGTGTAGTAGTTGCACGGGTGCTTCTTGAAGCCGACACCGGGATCGATCATCCGGTAGGGATCGCCGAACCCCTTCAGGAACAACTCCAGATCGCAGTTCTCCTTACCGTAGAACAGATCGAAATATTCGCCCGCGCCGAAGATGTCGTCGTGCGCGGTCCAGCCGATCTTGGCGAGTTCGGCGGATTCGACACCCATGCGCGCGGCGTGGCCGGAATGGGACGACTTGGTCATGGTGCCGGTGTTCTTCGACATCGAACCCGAGCGCGACCCGGCGATGCCGTAGCACATGAGAAATTCCTCGCGGGTGAGATCGAGCAGCACGCCGGCGGACGTCGCCGCGCCCATGGTGCCCGACACGCCCGGCTTGTGGAACGTGCTGCCCGGCAGCACCCGGATCGAGGCCGCGCGCATACGGCCCTGTACCTCGAAGCCGAGCACGATGGCGCGCAGGATGTCCTTGCCCGAAAGCCCGTATTTTTCCGACAGCGCCATGATCGCCGGCAGGGTCGGCGAGGTCGGATGATTGAGCGGCCACCAGGTGTTATCGAAATCCAGCGCATGCGCCAACGTGCCGTTGGCATACGCCGCGTTTTGCGCGTTGGTCTTGAAACCGCCGCCGATCACGCTCGATTCCGGCGTGCCGCCGAGCGCCTTGGTATAGGCGATGACCTTTTGCCCGAGACCGAGCGGCTCGCGCACCGCGGCCATCATCACGCCGAGGCCATCGAGGCAGGTCTGCCGCGCGATCTCGATCGCCTCTTCCGGAATATCTTCGTACTTTGTGGCGATCAGTTTATCGACCAACTCACCGGTAACCGTCATGGCGTCCTCCCGTTAAATGACGTGCTTGTTGTCGTTGTCTTTTAATAAAGTCTTCAAAAACCGCCGAGGTCGACATCGGCCCAGGCGCGTTCTTTGCTGGATTTGTTCGCCGCGTCGTGCAGGCGATGCAGCTTCAGGCCGTCCTCGAAGTTCGGCCGACAGTCCATGCCCGAAACGATGGCCTCGTGAAACGCCGCCCAGGTCTGCGCCACCATGAACACGGCGCGGCCCTCGTCGATCCCCGAGACTTTATAATACTCGTCGGGCACCGGCATCGGGCGGAAATCGCGCTGCAGCCGTTCGGGCGCGATGGGATCGGCGATGTATTTCTCGAGATCGACGTGCGAGCCGAACAGCATGAAAGTCCCGCGCACCGGATCGCCCTCGCCGGTTTCCTTGTGCCAGTTTTGGGCCGACTGATCGGTGGTGAGATAGAGCATGCCTTCGGTGCCGTAGACCTCGAAGCGGTCGCCCGAGCCGAACCAGCCGGTGTAGCAGATCTGCATCGAGCCGGTGACGCCGCCTTCGGTCTGCACGATGTAATTCATGTTATCGACCTGATCGCTCTTGATCACGCCGCCGGTGTCGACGGCGGCACGCTCGGGCACCTTGATCGACAGGTCGGCGCTGATCGAGGTGATCTCCTGGCCCAGCACGGCGCGCACCCGCTCGAAGCTGCGGCCGCTGCGATAGCCGGGCTGGCCGCCCATTTCCGATTGAAACAGCCACTGCCGGTGCGACGGCCGGGGCACGATATAATTGCTGACGACCTCGCTCAGGCAAAAAGTGAGCGGCGTGCCGATGAAGCCCTGGCGCACCAGATCGCTCATATAGAGCAGCACCGGATGATGGTGCTGCTGATAGCCGATCACCGTTTTCACGCCCTTCTTCTTGGCGAGATCATGCATCTCCTGGGCTTGCTTGCTGTTCAGGCCGAGCGGCAATTCGCAATAGACGTGCTTGCCGGCTTCGAGCGCCGGCATCACGACCTGATGGTGATAGGCCGGGCGCACGGAAGTGCAGACGACGTCGAGCTCCGGCAGCGCCTCGACCATGCGCGCCACGTCATCGAAGGCGTGTGGAACGCCGAAGTGATCGGCGCTTTCCCGCGCGGTTTCCATGCGGGTGGTGCAGACGGCCGTCAATTCGAACTTGTCCGGTTGCGCCAAAATCGCCGGCACGTGGGCACGCACGGAAAAACGCTCGCGCCCGTCCGGGCTGTGGGCGAAACCGGCGCCGACGACGGCCACCTTCAGACGTTGGCCAGCGGATGCCATCCCTGTATTCCTCCCTCGATGTTATATTTATCGTTTCAGTCGAACGCGGCCGGACGCAGCAGAGTGCGGAAATTTCCTACTTCAAAAGATAACCGAGAACGGCCAGGACGATAATGACAACAGCCGCCGCCATCAGCCAAGATTTATTTTGCGCCGATTGCCCGGGTGTTGCCGCCGGCGCGGCAGCGGGCGCCGCTTCGGGTGCCGCTTCGGATGTTGGCGCCGGCGCGCTCGATACCCCGGTCGCGGCGAGATGGGCGACGAAATTGTCGAAAAATTCATCCGCCAGCTTCTTCGCCGTCGAATCGATCAGGCGCTGGCCCAACTGAGCGATCTTGCCGCCGACGGAAGCCTTGGCGCTGTAACTCAGCACGGTCTCGTCCCCTTCCTCGCGCATGGACACGGTCGCGCTGCCGTTGCCGAACCCGGCGGCGCCGCCGCTGCCCTTGCCGGTGATGGTATAGCCGTTCGGCGGATCGAGATCGGACAACGTCACCTCACCCGCGAATTTCGCCTTTACCGGGCCGATCTTGAGCGTGACCTTCGCTTTCAGTTCCGTATCGGACACCTTCTCGACCGACTCGCAGCCGGGAATGCTGGCCTTGAGGACGTCGGGATCGTTCAGCGCCTCCCAGACGGCCCGCTGAGGGGCGGGGATACGGTATTCTCCGGTCATATCCATGATGGATCAAAGCTCCGAATCTGTACGTTTCGACTTGATATTCCGCCGTTTTATAGCACCCAAAGCCGATTGTCACCCGCCGGGCCATTGACTAAACTCCCTCCGCGCCAAGCCACGGAGGGTGCGGGACATGTTGCAAGCGATCTACATCAGCGCGGCCACCCGGAAATTTACCGCTAACGAGCTGCAGGACCTTCTCAAGCTGGCCCGCAGCCATAACCATGTCCACGGCATTTCGGGTATGCTGGTATATTATGGGGGCTCTTTTCTGCAGATTATCGAGGGGCCCGACGACGAGGTCGAAGCGTTAATCCGGAAAATCAAGCAAGACCCCCGCCACACGAAATTCAAGCTGTTGTTCAAGGATACGATCGAGGAAAAGGAATTCGAGGACTGGTCGATGGGGTTTGTCGATACGACTCGTAACGCCAAGTCGCTCCCGGGGTTTGTGGATTACACGTCCGAACTGCAGGGCCTGACCATCGACAAGACTCGGGCCAGGAAAGTTCTGAGCATGTTTCATTCCGGATCGTGGCGGCAGACCGTTGATATCTGATTGCACCTGTACGTATCGCGGCAAGGTGACAGCCTGATGGCCGCGACCGCCGCCGAAAAAATCCTGACCCGCGCATCCGGCAGCGACTCCGTCCGGCCCGGCGAGATCATCTATCCCGAACCCGACATCATGATCATGCATGACGGCCACGCGCATATGTTCCTGCGCGAGCTGTGGGAGATGGGCGTCAAGGACCTGTGGACGCCCGAGCGCGTGATGATCGCTATGGATCACCGGGTGCCCGCCCTGAACGCCAAGATCGCGCAAAGCCACAAGGAAACCCGCCATTGGGTCGAAACCTACGGTATCGAAAATTTCTTCGATATCGGCGACTCGGGCATCACCCATCAACTGCAGATCGAACGCGGTTTCGCGCGGCCCGGCGTTTTCATCGTTTCGCGCGACGGCCATTCCCCGACCGCCGGCGCGGTCGGCTGCCTCGCCATTTCCATCGGCCAGGATATCCTCCCTTATCTGGCCTTGGGCAGTTCCTGGCTGCGGGTGCCGGAAACTTTGCGCGTCAACGTCACCGGCGAGGCCGGCCCCGGCGTTTTTGCCCGCGACGTCGCACAAGCCTGCGCCGCCTTTATCGGCGCCGACAACGCCGACAACCGGATTGTCGAATTCGCCGGATCTTACGTCGATGCGCTCGATATCGACGGACGGCAGACGCTCTGCAACATTACCGTCGAGATCGACGCGGTCAGTGCCTTCGTCAACCCCGACGAAAAAACCCTCGATTACGTCCGCGCGCTCGGCGGCGCGCCGTTCACG
>JAVJPD010000454.1:0-1436 GCA_040216475.1 Rhodospirillales bacterium | reverse complement strand
GGGCTCAAGGCGCCGAGTACGACCGCCGCGCCGCCGCGCTGGCGGCGCACCAGTTCGGCGATCGAATAAACGTCCGCCGTCGAGAACGCGACGATGGCGCTGCGCGGCGGCAGCCGGGTGATCTTCTTCGGCCCCGTGTAGGCGAGCGTCGAGAAGCGCGGGCGGGTGAGAAATTCCGCTTCCGGCACCAGTTGCCTGATGAGCGGCTTGATCGTTTCCGCGCCCATGAACACGGTTTCCTGGCGGCCGCGCGCGTGCAGTAGGCGGTCGGTGAACACGTGGCCGCGGTCGGGATCGGCGCACATCTGAATTTCGTCGATGCCGAGGAAATCGACGTCGCGCTCGCGCGGCATGGATTCGACGGTGCAGAGAAAATATTTCGCGCCCGCCGGGATGATCTTCTCCTCGCCGGTGATCAGCGCCACTTGGTTCGCGCCCTTGAGGCGGACGGCGCGGTCGTAATTCTCGCGCGCGAGCAGGCGCAGGGGAAAGCCGATCATGCCCGAGCCGTGCGCCAGCATGCGCTCCATCGCGAAATGGGTCTTGCCGGTGTTCGTGGGCCCGAGCACGGCGAGGATACGGGCGGCCGCCGTCGTGATCTGCATAATCGTTAGAGTTACGCTCGATGGGGCAAATGGCAAGGGGGCTTTTGCCGTCCCGCCATGCGCTTAAGGTTCCCGCCCTCCGACCATCGGCACGAAGGCGACCGGCAGGATGCGTTGTTGGGTCAGGCGGCCGTCCGATTCTTTGACGCAGCGATAGAGGGTCTGCGAGTCGTGCTGCCTGCCGACGGGAATTACCAGGCGCCCGCCGGGCTTGAGCTGCCGAACCAGTGCCTCGGGGATTTTCGCCGGCGCGGCGGTGACGATGATCGCATCGAACGGCGCGTGCTCGGGCCAGCCCTCGAAGCCGTCGCCGGTGAGGATGTCGACGTTATCGTAACCGAGTCTTTCGAGCCGCTCGCGCGCCGCTGTCGCCAGCGCCTCGATCGTCTCGACCGAATAAACGTGCGCGGCGATTTCGGCGAGCACGGCGGCCTGATAGCCGCACCCGGTGCCGATCTCGAGCACCGTATCCCCGGGCTCGAGGTCGAGCAGCTCGGTCATCACCGCGACAATATAGGGCTGCGAGATGGTCTGGTTCCGGCCGATGTCGAGCGGCCGGTTGAGATAGGCGCAGGATCGTTGCCCGGCGGATACGAATTCATGCCTCGGCACATGGCCCATGGCCCGCATTACGGCGTCCGAGAACGCCTTGCGCCCGGTATAGGCGGCCGTTTCGCGGGCTTCCGCGGCGATTTCCTCGATCAGCCGGGTGCGGTCTGCGGTATATGGATCGTCGGAGCTGTTCATGCCGGTAAGCGTTATTCGGGCGACGGCGCCTCGTGGGTTTTCACGTTACCTTGGCCGCACCGGGCATGATCCTGCAACAGCCGT
>JAVJPD010000453.1:0-2443 GCA_040216475.1 Rhodospirillales bacterium | reverse complement strand
CGAGCAGGGGCACGCCGGCCTCGCTGACGATCGCGAGGCGGCGCGCCGCCGTATGCTCGTATTGAAAGATGTCGCCGGCGTCGACCAGCAACAGATCGTGGCGGGCGGCCCAGGCCGCGAGATCGTCGGCCTCCGGGTCTTCGATGGGCGCGACCACCACCGCCGGCAGCAGGCGCGCGATCTTGGCCAGCCCGATTCCGGCGTTTTCGCATCCGAAACGTTCGACTTCGTTGGTGCGGATCGAGACTTTTTCACGAAGATCGCCGAGGGTCGGCGCGGTGTAGGGGTTGGCCAGCAACTCCACGGTTTCGGCGCCGAGCGGGCCGTCAAAGCTCAAACGGATCGGGTTCAGCGTGGCTTGCGCCAAATCCAAAACGGCGGCCCGGCGCGCGGTGATGACGAGGGCGGGCACAGAATGGCTCAGGGATTCAAGCTCGGCCAGCCGGCTGCGGGTCACGCCCTCGGCGGCCAGCGCGGCCATCGCCCGGCCGCCGGCGCCGCGAATCGCGACCATGCGGCCCCGGCGCATCTCCGAGACGGCACGGTCAACCGCGAGCAAGCTGACGGGCTCGCGCGAAGCGGGCATGGGGATCAGGTCGAAACGTTGCGGCATGGCCAATATACGATCCCTTGCGGAAACCGGCACCGGACCGAGATCGGGCGCATCTAGATCGGATCATGATTTATCGGAAACACTGTCTGGTTCCGATAAATCATGTGAATCCGATCTACATCAATAAGTTAGAGCCGATTCACATGATTGTCGAATCGCTAGTTGCCAACCATTTGGCACGGGCCAAAATTCTGATTCCGATTAACCATGACCGGCTCTAGGGTCTCGGGGATAGAAATACAGGGTTTTTGTTTTCCTTCAAATGGTTAAAAATCATGCTGCCGGGCTCGGTTTTTGCGGCGAATCGCCCGCTTTTTCCTCCGCCGCGCCGTCGATTATGATAGAACGCGAACGATGAATCCGAAATAGGCCGGTGATGACAAACGGAAAACACGTCCTTCTCGTCGACGACGACGACGCCCTTCTCGAGATGTTGAGCGAGCAGTTGCAACTCCACGAGGAATTCGTCACGACCTGCGCCGCGACTGCCGCGGCCGCTCTCGACGCGACGAAAAAGAATTATTTCGACGTCATCATTCTCGATGTCGGCCTGCCGGACATGGACGGCCGCGAGGTTTGCCGGCTGATGCGCCGCGGCGGCGTCAAATCGCCGATCATCATGCTGACGGGCGCCGATACGGATTCCGACACCATTCTCGGTCTCGACGCCGGCGCCAACGATTATATTACCAAGCCTATCAGGCTCGGCGTGCTGCTGGCGCGCCTGCGCGCCCATATCCGCCAGCACGAACGCAGCGACGATGCCGTATTCTCGATCGGCCCGTATACGTTCCAGCCGGGCAACAAGCAGCTGATCGATCCGGATTCGAACAAAAAAATCAGGCTCACGGACAAGGAAGCGGCGATCCTCAAGTACCTTTACCGCGCAAACGATAAAGTGGTGAGCCGCGACACGCTTTTGGACGAAGTCTGGGGCTATAATGCGGACGTGACGACGCATACGCTCGAGACGCACGTTTACCGGCTGCGCCAGAAAATCGAGATCGATCCGTCGAATGCGAAAATCCTACTGACGGAACCCGGCGGGTACCGCTTGGCGCTTTAAGCCGGGCATCCGATCATGTGGCAAGTGCTCGCAAAGTTTGTCGACATCGGCCGGATCGACGATCTGCCGGAAAACATTCAAGCGAGCATCCGGCGCCAGCAGGAGAACAGCGAGAAGCTGGTCAGCGTGATTCAGCTGGCGGTTTTATGTGTTTTTTCAGTACTTTATATGGCATCCCCCAAACCGCAAACCCTGCTGGCGATGGCCCAGCCGGTGCCGTGGTTCCTGTCGGCCTATTTGCTGTTCACGGTGATTCGATTGCGGCTGTCGTTCAAGCACCGCTTGCCCGATGGACTGATCAGCGCGTCGGTGATCGCGGACATGGCCCTCCTGATGGGGATGATCTGGAGCTTTCACATCCAATACGACCAACCGCCGTCGTTTTACCTCAAGGCGCCGACGCTGCTGTACGTGTTCATCTTCATCGCCTTGCGCGCGCTTCGATTCGAAGTCCGTTATATCGTCCTTTCGGGCGTCGTCGCGGCCGTCGGCTGGTTGCTCATGCTTCTCTACGCCGCATGGTTTCATACGCCGGACATGCCGCTGATCACGCGCGACTATGTGCAATACATGACCTCGAATTATCTGCTGATCGGCGCGGAGATCGATAAGATCATATCCATTCTGCTGGTTACGACGATCTTAGCGCTGGCGGTGATGCGCGCGCGCGTGATGCTGGTGCGCTCGGTGCGTGAAACGGCGGCGGCCAAATCGTTGTCGCGGTTCTTCGACACGGACGTGGCGCGCCGCATCGCCGACGGCGG
>JAVJPD010000452.1:0-5951 GCA_040216475.1 Rhodospirillales bacterium | reverse complement strand
GTGCTCTTCCGATCTGTCGATCGGCACGATCACGTCCTTCGGCCACTGTTTTCGTTCTTCGGCGGTGGGGGGGCGTATTTTCATTCGATGGCTCCTGGCATTGGATTCTTTACGTTTTTTGACGCAGCGGCGCCTCGTCATGGGTGCGCACGAGGCGTGCCGGGCTTCCGTGATAAATGCCGGGAATATTGATATCCCGGGTTACGACAGAGCCCGCGCCGATCACGACGTCATCGCAAATCGTCACGGGTAGAATCGTCGCGTTCGAGCCGATGCTGACGCGATCGCCAAGAATGGTCGGCACCCAAAGTTCCGGCTTGTCGCGGGCGGGGCGGCCCGTTTCGAACCAGTCGTTGATGAACATCACGCCATGGCCGATAAAACAATCCGCACCGACGGTGACGAGTTCGCAGATGAAACAATGGGATTGAACGCGAGTCCGATCGCCGATCTTGACGTTGCGTTGCACCTCGACGAACGGGCCGATGAAGCAATCGTCGCCGATCTTGCAGCCGTATAGGTTGACCGGCTTGATCACGGAAACGTTCTTGCCGAAATCGACGTCTATGATGCCGATTTCAAAAAATTTAGGAGAGGAAGTTTTGGCCACAGCAAAATCTAAAAAACGATTAAAAAGGGGCTTGTTGTGTCGAATAAATTCAAAATACCGTAATTACACAGGGCAATCGCGCAATCGTAATATTTATGTCAAAGCATATCAAAAGGATTAACCGGACCAAATTTGGTTTATCTCCTTGGTACGCTGTTTCCACCAATTGCTTATCTCAGAAGGCAAGGCATACCAAGCGGTGCTATCGTCGATAATAGAATCCAGCAAACTTGCATATACGTGAAGCCAAGGTTTCCGTGAACTTAATTGGGGTTCCGGATGGGTTAGGATATTAGCCACCCCCCCCCGTTTCTTAATATGGCAAATATTTTGACGTTGTTTTTCCAGAGCGTCGTCGGGCATTAGGCCCGCAAGTTCAAGAAAAATATCCTCCCTGACGGTAGTGGGAATCTGGAGAACATCCGTTCCTTGAAGGTAAAAAGGGAAACAAGTAGAGCAGCCTTCGGATTGGGTAATAGGGCTGTTTGGATTCGTAAAACAGTCATGCATGCTCATATCATAATGAAAGTGAGAATTGAGCGCACGATACAATGTTTCCGAACGATGATAGCTGGGCGATCTAAAGCCGACACAGTCAAATTCATCTAAGAAATCTCGCACAGAAGCGAAGCGCGCTAAAATATCTTCTAAAGGCAGATAGGCGATTGAATGATCGTGAACGGAGCCATGACACCCGATTTCATGCCCCCTATCCTTAAGGACGTGTAGCGCGTCTTTGCCTGTTGCGTGTAGCCGGGCAACAACCATCCATGCCGATCTTAAATTTCTTTTCGTTTCTATATCGGAAAAAGCTGCGATGCCGTCCTTGTTTTTAAATGGCCATTCGGTATCAACATCGTGATTCAAAATAATAGAAAATTTTTTACCGTTGGGCCAAAGAGGAACAATGACGTCATGACCTAGCCCATGATTTACAATAATACCGTGAACTAAATATCTCCAGATATCCACGCTCAAATCTTTTTCCGGATCAGGAAAGGTGGGCGACTTAAATTTTTTTGTTACGAGTCTCGCTAGATTAAAAGAATAAAGAATACTGTGACGAATAGAACTAGGCAAATTTTCCGGTGAAATGCCTAACTTTACATAGATCGGAATTTTGGTTTCGAAATAACGTTCTTGAGAAATATGATTAATCGTTGCGTCAACATCAAAATGAAAAGCAAAAGATCCCACTGGGCTATAATCGACAAGGCTCTTGGGCGAAGCGGCCCCAAGAGGAGAAAGCCAAACAAGAGATTCTTTATGGGGCGGTAAATCTTCCCAATGGAGAATAGGCATCATGATGCCGTTTTCAACATCATTGTAGAATACGCCAAGCTCTTTATGAAGAGTCGGAGAAAAATGCACACGGCCGAAGCTTACTCTGGGCTTGTGTGACTCGTGAGTACATGACGGAAGCGCAAATAACGATTGATTTCCAGTAAGTTTCCTCCAGGCATCTTGGCTGTAACCCCAGAATTTAAAAATTTCTTTCATGGCGCCATCATGTTTTTTGAGCGACCAGTGCAAATCGCATGGCAGCCCAATCAAAACACCGCATCTTATGCAGGGCGGCATCAAAAGGCGCACACAATGACACCAAATGTTGATTAACCTTATTTGGGATAAAGGCAAACCGTTGACTCTCTTGAACCGAGAATCCCGTGGCGTTGAGCATTTTCGCCATTTCGGACCTTTGAAATTGCCGAACCTCTGGAAACCATTGCCGCATCTCATTAAAACCGATTAACGACATAAGAAAATAGTATGGGGAGCTTCCATTCATATCGATAACGATAAACTGGCCGTCTTTGTTGAGAAGGCTCCGGTAAGCCGATAACGCCTCGGATTTTTGTGAATAATAGCTAAAAGTATTGATTCCGATAACGGCATCGAATGGACTGTCCATGCCGCTTTTCTTAAGGTCTATGTCCGGTCTTTCGCAATCGGCCTGAAGATAGATGGCGTGAGGACACCGTTGGCGGGCCGCTGCAATCATCTTATCGCTGATATCCAAGGCGACCACGTCAAGGCCGCGATTGTGGAGCCATTGCGTGTAAACGCCCGTGCCACAACCAAGCTCTAATACACGTCCTTGCTTTGGAACATGGCTGTTTAGAAAAGGCTCGTAATAGGTTTTAAAGTTATATGCTTGCCCGGGAAGAACGACGCCATGTTTTACGTCGTAAACTGCCGCATTAGAATCATAGTATTCTTTTAAAAGGTCGGTTTTATTCATAAGAATTCTATTTCCGTATTCCAAGCCCGATCAGGAAAATAGGATAAAGCATTTTCCACCATCCGATAATGGGCATCATTTTCGTGTTCCCGATTGATTTTGGCGGATAGATTTTTGAGACCGGAACTTCGGCGGTTTTGAAATCCAGCATTAATATCTTCATAAGAAAATACATTTCGAGCTGGTAATCACTTAACCAATCTTGGTCTAAATCAATGCGAGGGTCGGACAAGACGGATGTCTTGATTGCCCTATAACCGTTCGTTGTTTCGGTCACATTGCGATTGCAAAATCTTCTTACAATCCATGGATGCAGATATTTTGTTGCGAAAACACGGTACAGAGGCATTTCGCCGCCGAATTCACCACCGGGTAAATACCGAGACCCCATGACGAAGTCGTGATCTTCATCGCAAATAGGATCGAGCAGCCTCGTAACTTGCTTGGGATTGTCTTTGTTGTTCCCGGCAATGATAACGATAATATCAAAATTTTCTTCTTGCGCGATACGATATCCATCGCGAATGGAAACACCCACGCCCATGCGATAAGGGTGCTTGATAACCGTCGCGCCATGAGCTTTGGAAACTTCCGACGTTAAATCCGTTGATCCATCGTCGACGACGAGAAACTTGTCAATAATATCATACGGTACCGCTTTGGCAACATCTTCGATTTTACCGGCCTCGTTGAAGGCAGGCGCGATCATGATGATTTTTTTATCTTTATACACGGGCGGGGGAAATCCGGTCGGGTGGAAAGGAGATCAAGTGGTTTCGAAAAAAGCCTTTAGGGTTTCTACCACGGTTCGAATCTGATTGTCAGTCAATTCGGGATACATGGGAAGAGAAAGAATGCGTCCGCAGGCCGCCTCGGCGACGGGAAGATCGCCTTTTTTGTAACCGAGATTGCGATAGCAAGGCTGAAAGTGCACGGGCGCGGGATAATGGACCTGCACCATGACGCCGTTGTCGCGCAGATACGCAAGGCATGCGTCGCGTCGCTCGACCTGAACGACGTATAAATGATAGACGGCCTTGGCACCGGGGGCTTGCATAGGCACTTTAACGGGAAGGCCCTTCAGCAATTCCTCATAATAAGCGGCGCGGGTCCGCCGGGCCTCGGTCCAATCCCGCAGATAAGGCAATTTCGCGAGCAAGACGGCAGCCTGCAATGTATCCAGGCGGGAGTTGTAGCCGATGATTTCATGGCGATAACGTTCGGTTTGGCCGTAATCGGCGAGGTGTCGAATTTTTTCGGCAAGATCGTCGTCATGTGTCGCGACGGCGCCGCCGTCGCCCAGACAGCCCAGGTTTTTGCTCGGATAGAAACTGTAGCACGCGATATCGCCGAAGCTGCCGACTTGGCGGCCGCTCAGTTCGGCGAGCGGCGCCTGGGCGATGTCCTCAATGATCCTGATTCCGCGTGGCCGGCAAAGTTCGACAATCTCATCCATCGGCGCCGGATGGCCGAACATGTGCACCGGGATGACGGCTTTTGTGTGTGGCGTGATCGCTTTTTCGAGCGACGCGATGTCCATCTGATAGGTATTCGGATCGATGTCGACGAGCACCGGTTTGGCGCCGGTGTAGCTCGCGGCGAAGGCGGTCGATATCCAGGTGTTGGTTTGGGTGATCACCTCGTCGCCCGGGCCGATATTCAGGGCGCGGACAGCGAGATGAAGCGCATCGGTGCCGGATGCGACGCCGCGAACGTTTTTGATGCAAATGGTTTGCGCGAACGCTGATTCAAATGCATCGACGGCAGTGCCGCGGATAAAACCGGACTCAGCGATAACCGATGCGGTTGCGTGATCTATTTCCTTTTGCAGGTTTCGGTACTGGACAAAAAGATCGACGAAGGGGACGGTCACGATCGATTCCCGTTATTTTTAAGACAAGCCGGCAATTGTAACTTAAGAACGTGAAACTCTTCATGCGTGACGGATGTCATCAACGTGCGAGAGTCGAAATAAGGCCCCTTAACGCTTTTAACCGGCCTCAAACATCCCCGTTCAACTAATATCCGCCAAAGAGCGTATCCCTTATGCTTGGCTCGGTCTCTAAGCCCCGATTTCGGTAACGCGCCTTTCGCCAGGAGATGCGAGACGGACTGAGCTTTGAGTTGGTGAAAAAACTTGTTGGGGTCGTCGGCCGTGGGGCGGGTGTCGATGCGGGCATCGGCCGCCCAGTGGCCATAGTAAACGGGGACATCGAAGAGATAAACAAGCTGACGTTCCTCCGTGTAGATGAGATCGTTTTTGCTTAGATTGTTATTAATCCACGGTATGGGCGCGTATCCCCTGACCGTCCGATATAGGAATGCGTCTCGGGATTCACCGGCTAGAGCGTACCGAACATAGCTCATGCCGAACACGGCCTGGCCGGCCAGTTGAACAAGGCATGTGAGGATGACGGCGCCGGCGAGAGGTTTGAGTTGCTGCGCCGCGGCGGCCCAACGGTGAGCCGCGACGGTCAGGCACAGCAGCAGCAGCGGATAAACCGGCAGAAGATGGCGAACGCGCTGGGACGAGGCGGTGAAGAACCAAAGAATGTAATAAAAGGCGGCAATGGCGCCGAGGGACAACAAGGGATTATGGCGCAATCGCGCCCGGAAGCGCCATAATCCGAGAACGGCAAACGGCAGGATTAGTAGGCCGTACGGCCCCAAACCGACCCGTCCTGATTCGAACTGAGCATATAAGCCAAGTGTCGCGGCAAAGGGGTAAGCAAGAAGCCAAATAATGTTCGCCGGCACGGCTTTTTCCATTTGCCACATGGTTTTGAAGATTTGATCGTGCGCGGGATTCCAATAATCAAGGTTGGTGTAATCCAACATGCCGAACATCATCGGGAACACGGGATCGCCGGTGTGGATATAATTCCAAACGTACCATTGTCCGCCGGCGATCAGGGCGGCGAGTGAAAAAACCAGGCCGTGAACAAACCAACGGCGTTGCGCGAGAAGGACGAGTCCTGCGGCGGCGGCAAACAAAAGGCCGAGATATTTCGCGCCCATAAAAAAACCGGCCGCTAGGCCGGCGAGGGCGGCATAGCGCAAGAGACCTGTTTTCAAGGCCTCGGCAACGGCAAACGCGGC
>JAVJPD010000451.1:0-7008 GCA_040216475.1 Rhodospirillales bacterium | reverse complement strand
CGAGCATCTCGACGGCCTTGACGAGAGCTTGGTCGCGATCCGTGCCGAAATGAATTTGCAGCACCTCGGCAATCTGATCGCCGACCTTGTACACCGGGTTGAGCGCGGTCATCGGCTCCTGGAAGATCATGCCGATGCGTTGGCCGCGATAGTCGCGCATATTTTCGTCGGCTACCGTCAGCAGATCGGTATTATCGAAACGGATCGTGCCGCCCATCACGCGCGCGGCGTTCGGCAACAAACGCATGATCGAGAATGCGGTGATCGATTTGCCGGAGCCCGACTCGCCGACCAGGGCGAGAGTTTTGCCCGGCGTCAGGGTGAAGGACACCCGGTCGATCGCCTTGACGAGACCGTCATCCGTGCTGAAGCCGACCTCGAGCCCGTCGACCGCGAGCGGGCTTTTGCCGGCATGAATATCGGCGGTGTCCATCATTCGATCCGCCATTCCTCGACCCACAGCGTGCTCGGGCCGGTATGGCCGGTCGGCCGCAAGCCCTTGAGTTCGTGGGGCAGGATATAGGCCTCGGCACGGAAGTAGAGAGGAATGACCGGCAGTTCCTCAACGTAGATTTCCTGCAAACGATACCAGAGTTTCTTGCGTTTCTTCTGATTCAGCTCGGTTTCGATCCGGTCCAGGATCTCGTCCATTTCCTTGTTCGCGAAGCCGGGATAGTTCTGCCCGGAGTGGTTATTTTCCTTGCTCGGAATATGCGCCGAATGAAGCTGCGAGCGCGGCACGTTCTCGGGCGAGCTGATCCAGGCGTACATGGCCATTGCCGGGTATTTGCGTTCGGTTACGGTCTGGCCGAAGAACACCCGGGCCGGTTCGTTGCGGATGCGCGCATCGATGCCGATGTAGCGCCACTGGCTTTGCAGCACCTGCGAGACCAGTTCGCGGGTCCGGTTGCCTGCGGTCGTCATCAGGCGCAGTTTCAGGCGTTGCCCCTTGTCGTTATAGCGCACGCCGCCGCGCATATGGTTCCATCCGGCTTCCGCTAAAAGTTTCGCCGCCTTTTTCGGGTTGTAGTCGTAGTGGGGCAGTTCCTTGTCGTAGACCCAGTCGAGCGGATTGACGTTCGAGTGCGCGACCGGCTGGCGCCCCGCGAACAATTGCGTGCTGATCGCCTTGCGATCGATCGCGTGGATCAGCGCCTTGCGCACGCGCTTGTCCTTCAGGATCGGGTTGTCGAGATTGAGATCGATGTGTTCGTAAATCAGCCCCTGGTGATAAACGATGTTGAACGCCTTGCCGTGACGTTTTTCGAAGGCCAGGGCCTGATCGACGGTCAGGCCGAGTTCGCCCGAGACCATGTCGATGCCGTCGGACAGCAAATTCGCTTCGAGCGCGGCGGTATTGCCGATCACGCGCACCACGATCCGATGGAAATAAGGTTTCTTGCCCCACCACTTCGGATTGCGTTTGAGGATCACGTGCGAGCCGCGGGCGACATCGGTGATCACGTAGGGGCCGAAGAACAGGCCCTCATTGGTGGAATCGGTGTCGAACGCGGTGCGGTTCTTGTATTCTTTCGGATTGGCGTAGAAGTTCCGCGAATCCACGTGATAGGGCAGCAGTTCGAAGTTGTTGATCTCGTTGTAGGCGAACGTGACCCGGTCGAAATGCATGGTGAAGGTTTTGTCGTCGACGATGTCGATCTTGTAGATGCGGCGATACATTTCCTGATTGCTGACACCACTTAATTTATGCTGTCCGACCTTCCAGGTGAAAAGCACGTCCTTGGTGGTGATCGGCTTGCCGTCGCCCCACACGGCGTCGGGGCGGATGGTATAGGTGACGGCGATGCCTTGCGCGCCCTTCGGCGTGCGTTCCAGTTTCGCCAGGCCGTTCTTCAGGGTCGGCAGTTCGGTGCACAGCATGCACGCGAGCTTCCATTTGTGGTCGTAGGCCGTGAACGGGCGGCGGACCATGGCCAGGATGTAGGTCTTGGCCAGCATGGAATCGATGTTGGGATGGAAGGTCGAGGGGAACTGGGTCAGGCCGATCACCAATTCCGGCGCGGCGTTGTTGCCCTGTGTTTGAGCGGAGGCGGGCGTTTGCAGGCCGAGAAAAAACCCCAGCACGAAGAAAATTAGACGCTTATGTCTCACCCTTGCCACCGTGGGCCGCCGACCAGGATATGGGATCATCGAGGAATTTCCGGACTTCGGCAATGGCCGATTCGGGGAAGCTCTTGCGTTCGGCGGCAACCCGCAGCACGTCGCGCCAGGTGGCGAGGTAATGCATGGTGATGCCTTCGGCCTTGAGGCTGTCGAGGGCGCCGCTGAACACGCCGTAATAGAAAACGACGAAGGCGTCGCTGACGGTCGCGCCGGCCTTGCGCAGGGCGTTGACGAAATTGAGTTTGCTGGCGCCGTCGGTCGCCAGGTCCTCGACCAGCAGCACGTGGCTGCCCTCGGCCATGTCGCCCTCGATCTGGGCGTTGCGGCCGAACCCTTTCGGCTGCTTGCGCACGTACAGCATCGGCAGGGAAACCGCCTCGGCGATCCAGGCGGCGTAGGGGATGCCTGCGGTCTCGCCGCCGGCGACGGCATTCAGGGCTTTCAGGTCCATGTCCCGGCCGAGCAGCTTGACGGCCATGTCGATGATGGCGCGGCGCTCTTGGGTGAACGAAATGATCTTGCGGCAATCGATGTACACCGGGCTGGCCCAGCCGGACGTCAGCTTGTAGGGCTGCTCGGGGCGGAAGTTGACCGCCTTGATGTCGAGCAGGATTTGCGCCGTTTTGGTGCCGAAATCGGCCTGGCCGGATACGGTGTCGGGCATGCTCTTCCTCGCTTAATTTCTGACCCGTCCTGTTTAAAAGGAAATCGGGTCCGGCACAATCCCGCCGGATGGAACGTCAGGTGAAGAGAACCGCCCGAAAACCGTCCCAAAGGATGAGTTTGCCCGCCAAAATCAACAGGATGAACTTCATGGCCATGCGGAATACCGGTTCGCTGATTCGCCCGATGGCCCTTTTGACGATGTAGGCACCCAGAATGACGCCGACGGCCATCAAGAGGATCAACCAGAAATGTTCCATCGTGATCGACTGCCAGATGAAGTAAAACAACGGCAGTTTCGACAGTTGGATGACGATGCCGCTCAGGGCCCAGGTGCCGACGAATTCTTCCTTGTAAAAATTTGCCTTGATGAAGAGCGGCGCTTGCGCCGGCGCCGGGGAGCCCGCCGTCAACGATAGAATGCCCGACCAGGCGCCGGCCCACAGCATTAATATCTTGCGGTCGTTGGTTTGGATTTTGAAGCTCCAGTTTCCCAATACCATGATGAGGTACGCCCCCAGCATGATCTTCAAGTAGGGTTGAACGCCTTTGTATTCGATGATGAGCGTCCAGAAGTAGATGCCGAGCGCGCAGCTCGGTAGATAGGTCAGAAGAAAAATCCCGATCATGCGATAATTCACGTGCTGACGGAAAAACCAGACCCTCGACGAACTGCTCCAAAGCTGAATGATACCGTGAACGGGGATGACAAGCGCGTAATCGAGGACCGACAGCATGATCGCGAACAACGTCATGCCGCCGCCGACGGCGGCCACGGCATTGATGAAGGACGTCGCGATGGCGGCGGCGAACAGAAACGCCAGCTGGAAAAGGCCCAGCTCCATAATAGGTTAACTCCGTCGTCGGGTTTAATCCGCCGGTGATCGGCGCGGTCATATCGCGGAAAGGCATTTTTGCCAGTTGGTGTGCGCGGCTGCAATCATTATCGCAATTTGCTAAGGTGGCCGGTGATGACAAAGACATCCGTCAAGGTTCGCGATGCGGCGTCGCTGCTGATCTATCGGCGCGGCAAGCAGGGATTCGAGGTGCTGATGGGCCGGCGCCACAAGAACCACGTCTTCATGCCGCACCGGCTGGTGTTTCCGGGCGGTGCGGCGGACCCCGAGGACATGGCCGTGACGCCGGCGACGCCGTTGCATCCCGAGATCGAAGAGCGCCTCTGCCGGGGCGCGACGCGGGTGCGCGCCCGGGCCTTGGCGGCGGCGGCGATCCGCGAGACATGGGAGGAAACCGGCTTGATGGTTGCGGCGCCGTTGAAAGAACCTCTCGAGTCGGCGCCGGTTTCCTGGCGGGATTTTTACGACGCGGGCGTCGGGCCGGATTTCGGCGCGCTCGATTATTTTTTTCGTGCCATCACCCCGCCGGGCAAGGTGCGCCGCTTCGACGCGCGGTTTTTTCTGGTGCCGGCGGAGCGGGCGCACGGCGATATCCGGAGCAACGGCGAACTGATCGATATCGATTGGTACGCGATCGCCGACGTTAAGGACCACGCCGCCGTGCACGGCATCACGTCGATGGTTTTAAGAGAGGCCGAGGACGTGTTGGACGATCCGGCGTTGTTGAAGCAGCGCGGGGCGCGCTACAGCCGCCATGTTCGCGGCAAGCGGCTCATCACGTACGACGGCATGGCGTAACCTCAGGGCAGGCGGTATTCGGAGTCGGGCGCGGGTGCGCCATCGCCCTCGCAAAGCGCCCGGCCGGTTTTCACCATGTGGATGAGATGGGCGTAGACGGAGCGCCCGGCGGCGTTGTGCAGCCGTTGCGGCACGTCGGCGTAGATCGTTTCCACCATGTCGGGGATGCGGCCGATGCCGTTCTCGAGACACGCGACGATCTCGGCTTCGCGCTCGGCGCGGTGCGCGATCAGCTCGGCGACGTAGCGTTTGGGGTCCGTAATCGGCGGGCCGTGGGTCGGCCAGATGATATCGTCGTCGCGGCCGAGCACCTTCTTGAGCGATTCGATATAGGCGTGCATGTCGCCGTCGGGCGGCGAGACGACGGTGGTCGACCAGCCCATGATGTGATCGCCGCTGAGCAGCGCCTTCTCTTCGTGCAGGGCGAAGCACATGTGATTCGACGTATGCCCCGGCGTGTGAACGGCCTCGATGGTCCAGCCGTCGCCCCGGACGATGTCGCCGTCCTTGAGGGCGACGTCGGGGGTGAAGTCGTAATCGGGGCCTTCCTCGACCTTGGGGCCGTGTTTGCCGTGCGGACCGAAGCCGAACGCGGGAACGTCGGCCCGGGCTTTCACGTGCCGGACGGCGGGAGAGTGATCGCGGTGCGTGTGGGTGACGAAAATGTGCGTGATGGTTTCGCCCTCGACGGCCTTGAACAACGCTTCGACGTGCTCGGGGATATCGGGACCCGGATCGATCACCGCGACGTTGCCGCGGCCGACGATGTAGGTGCCGGTGCCGCGATAGGTGAACGGGGTCGGATTCTCGGCGATGACGCGGCGGATCAACGGGCTCACGGTATCGCAGCGGCCGTATTCGAATTCGATCTCCCGGTAATGCCGGATCGGGTGCGCCATGATCGGTTACGGGTTCAATTGCCCTTTTGCCGGGGCAGGTAACGGCCGCCCTCGAGACTGCTGAACAGGTTGACGACGAACGGATGGTTGATCGGCGTGCCTTCCAGGTCCTCTTCCAGGTTGCGCTCGGCGACATAGGTGGTGATGTCCTGGCCGTCGACCAGCACGTGATACCAGGGCCGGTCCTTCGGCGGGCGGGAGCGGGCGACGTTGTTGTACCAGTCCTCGGTGCCGTGAAACTCGGGGTCGACGTCGTAGATCACGCCGCGATAGTTGAAGGTCTTATGGTGGATCAATTGGCCGACGTGAAATTTGGCGTGGGTGCTGGGCAAGATTATGGCTCCTTATTGTGAAACGGCATTGTGGGCCCGGCGAATCCGTCCGGTCAATACCCGGCAATGCGGTTCGATTGGCCGTCCCGGCGGGGATGACGCCATGATGGTTTACTTATGAAATGTTATAATGTATCATAATCATTATGATACTTCGTCGGGTCAGTTCAGGAAATTACGGATCGGGCTCTGATCGCCGCCGCCGGCGGGCGGGTGCCGTACTTATTCTTTGTTTCCTGGCGGCGCTCGCGCACGTTTTCGTTCACGATCTGTCGGCGCACGATAAAGGCCATTTCAAAAATGCCGCCGCCGAGGATTGCCTTCTCGGCAAAGCCCCCTCGGCCGCCGTGCCCGACATGGTTGTCGTCCACGCGGCTGATTTTGAAGCCGCCGTCATCGAGCGGCACGTTCACCAACGGCCCGTTTCGCAATTAACCCGCCACTTCGACACGCGCGCGCCGCCGGTTCTCTAACTCTTCTCATACAACACGATTTTAGGTTTTGCCGATCTTGCGCAAGAACGGTCGGCATGACCGTTGACTCGTTAAAAGAAGAAGGAGTTAGAGATGAAACGCGTATTCATGCGACGTGTATTTTTCACGGCGGCCCTGTCGGTTGCGACGGCCGCCGCCGATCCCGCATCGGCCCAGGACAGCGCGGGCGATTTGAAGCAGGCCGTTCAGACGCTTCGTGACCAGATGAAGAAGATGCAATCGGTTTACGAAGGCCAAATCAAAAAACTGGAGACACGCCTGCAAACCTTGGAGGAGAAACCCGAACCGCAAGCGGTTCAGGCGCCGCGTGCCGCGGCGGGGGGTGCTTCCCGTGTCGACGTGTTCAGCAAGCAAAGCCCGATCCAGATCGGCTTGAGCGGTAATCTGATTTCCGGCGGCTCGAGCGTCGGCAACGAGGCTCTCGGCAACCTGCAACGCGGCGATCACGATCCGAAGACCAACGGGTTTTCGGTGAGTAACGTCGAACTGTTCGTCGGCGGCACGGTCGATCCGTACTTCGATGCCCAGGCCAACATCGCGCTCCAGATCGATTCCGAGGGCGAGACCAAAATCGAACTGGAGGAGGCGTTCTTCACCACCCGCAACCTGCCGGGGGGCCTGCAAGTGAAGGGCGGGCAGTATTTCACGGAATTCGGCCGCGCCAACACGCAGCATCCCCATTCGTGGTCGTTCGTCGATCAGCCGGTGGTGCAATCCAGGTTGCTCGGCGCCGACGGCCTGCGCAGCCAGGGGGCGCGGGTTTCATGGCTGACGCCGTTGCCGTGGTTCTCCGAATTCACCCTCGGCGCGCAAAACGCCAAGGGCGAAACCGCCGCGAGCT
>JAVJPD010000450.1:0-5656 GCA_040216475.1 Rhodospirillales bacterium | reverse complement strand
CGCCGCACTTCGCGACCGCTTCCTGCATCGCCTCGAGCACCATCGGGTGCTGGCCCATGCCGACATAGTCGTTCGAGCACCACACGGTGATCTCGCGGGTCTTGTGCCCGTCGTGGAAGACCGCCTTGGGGAAGTTGCCGGCCTGGCGTTCGATGTCGGCGAACACGCGGTAACGGCCCTCGGACTTCAGATCGTCGATCTTCCCGGCGAAGAAGGCTTCGTAGTCCATTTTTTCTATCCCTTCCGGGGCAGGCGGCTGCTGGGGGCAACCGTAAAACCCCGGAGTCTCAACGATATGCTATCCAATAGCCTTCGTATCCGCAACTGTGGGTGTCACGTACCGTTCCGGATCGCTTGCTACAGCCCCAGCCAATCGGCCGTATCGTCGAGGGCTTTGCCGAAAGCGGCCAGGATCTCCTCGATTTCCGCCTTTTCGATGATCAGGGGCGGGGAAAACGCCGCGCAGTCGGCGATCATGCGAACGATCAGGCCGTGCGCCTGGGCGCGCTGGATCAGATGGGGCATGACGCCCCGGGACGGCGCGAACGGCGCCTTGGTTTCCTTGTTTTCGACGATTTCGATGGCGCCGACGAGGCCGACCCCGCGGGCCTCGCCCACCAGCGGGTGATCGGCGAATTTTTGCAGGCCGTTTTGCAGCACCGGCGCCATGGCGCGGATATGCCCGATGATGTCGCGCTCCTTGTAGATCTTGAGCGCTTCGAGGCCGACGGCGGCGGCCAGCGGATGGCTGCCGTAGGTGAAGCCGTGCGCGAACAGGCCGATCTTCTCGCTCTCGGTCTTCATGGCGTCGTAAACCTTCTCCGACACCATGAGCGCCGACATCGGCACGTAGCCCGACGTCAACGCCTTGGCCATCGTAATCATGTCCGGCTTCATGTTGTAGGTCTGGCTGCCCCACCAGTTGCCGGTGCGCCCGAAGCCGCAAATGACTTCATCGGCGATCAGCAGGATGTCGTGCTTGTCGAGGATCGGCTGAATCTTCTCGAAGTACGTTTCGGGCGGCACGATCACGCCGCCGGCGCCCATCACCGGCTCGGCGAAGAAAGCGGCGATGGTGTCCGCGCCTTCCTGCTCGATCAGGCGTTCGAGGCTTTCGGCCAAGCGGGTCGAAAAATCTTCTTCGGACTCGCCTTCGTTTGCGTAGCGATAGTGATGCGGACAGTCGGTGTGCAGCACGCCGTCCATCGGCAGATCGAAATCGCGGTGGTTGTTCGGCAGGCCGGTGAGGCTCGCGGACGCCACGGTCACGCCGTGATAGGCCTTCATCCGCGCGATCAGTTTCTTTTTCTTCGGCCGGCCCAAAGCGTTGTTGTAATAACGCACGACTTTAATGGCGGTGTCGATGGCTTCCGAGCCGGAGTTGGCGAAGAACACCTTCGACATCGGCACCGGCGCGAGGTCGATGATCTCCTGCGCGAGCGCGCCGATGACATCGGACGCCTTGCTGTTGAAGCTGTGATAGAACGGCAGGGTGCGCATCTGTTTCTCGGCGGCCTCGATCAGGCGTTCTTCCGAGAAGCCGAGCGCCGTACACCACAATCCGGCCATGCCTTCGATGTATTTGTTGCCGTCGACGTCGAAGACATGAACGCCTTCGCCGCGCGCGATGATCAGCGAGCCGTCCTGCTCATGCGCTTTCAAATTCGTATAAGGATGCAAATGGTAGGCGATATCCCGGCCGGCCGCCGAGTTCAGTCGTTTGTCGTTCATGGTTATGCCTTTGACGCTGAGCAGAGATATGTTGAGGCGTTTCTAGACCTTATCGGTTGCCCCCTCAAGGGAATTGGAAACCGCTTTTTCGTTGGCTGGTATGCGCGCATAATCGGCTCGAAATCGCTGAAACGGAGGATCATCATGGCGAACATTCCCTTACCGATGACGGCGCTCTACGCGGGTATGCTGGGCCTGATGCTGGTCGCGCTCGGTCTGATGGTGGTCCGGCAGCGCTACCGGGCCAGGGTCGGGCTGTTCGACGGCGGCGATTTGCAACTGGGCCGGGCGATCCGGGTCCACGGCAATTTCTGCGAATATCTCCCCTTTGCGCTGATCCTGATGGCGGCGGTCGAGATCAACGGTGCGCCGGATTGGGCGCTGCACGGGATCGGCGTGGTGCTGATCGTCGCGCGCCTGCTGCACGCCTATGGGCTGTGGCGTTCGGACGGGCCGTCGTCGGCGCGTTTTGCCGGCACCGTGGGAACCTTCCTCGTCATCGCCACGGCGGCGGTGTACGCCATCGTTCAATACAACGGTTACGTCCGGGCGATTTAGCCGGAACGTTCCATCGCCTGCGGATCGAGCGCGTCCTGCAGGCCGTCGCCGAGGAAGTTGAACGAAATCACGGTGATGAAAATCATCAGTCCGGGATAGATCACCAGCGCCGTTGCCTGCCAGATCAACTCCTGGGCGTTGGTGAGCAGGTTGCCCCAACTGGCGATGGGCGGCTGGATGCCGAGGCCGAAGAAGCTCAATACGGATTCGAGCAGGATCACGTTGCCGATGGAGAGCGTCGCGGCGACGATGATCGGCGACACCACGTTCGGCAGGATATGAACCAGCATCACGCGCAGGCCGCTCGCGCCCTGGCTGTGGGCCGCCAGCACGTAATCGCGTTCGCGTACCGTCAGGGCGCGGCCGCGCACCAGGCGGGCGACCGTCGTCCAGCCGGTGAGCGCGACGATGACGATGATGCGATAGAGGCTGATATTTTCGGAATCGATCATCGCTTCGGAAAAACCCAATTTGCGAAGATCGATGGCGGCGAGCACGATCAGGAGCGGCAGCAGCGGCAAGGCGATGATGGCGTCCGTCGAGCGCATGAGGAAGGCATCCAGGCGGCCGCCGTAATAACCGGCGAGCAGCCCGATCATGGTGCCGAAGATTGCCGCCGCGATGGCCGCCGTGAGGCCGACCAGCAGGGAGACCCGGCCGCCGTAGAGGAGCCGGACCAGCACGTCGCGGCCCAGTTCGTCGGTGCCGAGGGGGTGGGCGAGGGACGGCCCGGCGAAGCGGTCGTAGAGATTGACCAGATTGGCGTCGGTGCCGAGGGCGATTTCGACGAGGGGCGCGCCGGCCGCCGAGAGCGCCATCACGATCAGGACGACGGCGCTGAACAAGGCGATCTTGTGGCGCCGGAAGCGCTTCCAGGCGAGGCCGATCATGCCTTCTGCCGTATTGTTTCCGGCCATCAGCGTTTCCCCTGATACGAGATACGCGGATCGAGCCAGCCGTAACCGAGATCGGCCAGCAGGTTGCCGAGCAGGGTCATGAAGGTGGCAAACAGCAAGGCCACGAGCGCCATGTTGAAGTCGTTGCCCATGATGGAATCGAAGATCAGCTTGCCCATGCCGGGATAGGCGAAGATGGTTTCGGTCACCAGCGCGCCGGAGAACAGGCTGCCGAATTCGAGGCCGATGATGGTGACGACCGGGATCAGGGCGTTGCGGAGCGCGTGCTTCAGCACCACGCGGCGCTCGCTCGATCCCTTGGCGCGGGCGGTGCGGATGTAATCGCGGCGCAGCGTTTCGATCATGCTCGAACGCATGTGCCGGGCGTAGACGGCGATGCCGTGGACCGTGAGCGTCATCACCGGCAGGACCATCGCGCCTGCGCGCTCCCACCAGCCCGCGTCCGCCGCGACCACCGTGGCGCTCGCCGGAAAAATTCCGAGCTTGACCGAAAATAGGATGATGATCATGAGCGCGAGCCAGAACGACGGCGTCGAGATGCCGGCGAAGGCGATGAAGTTGATGGTGTAATCGAGCTTCCGGTAGGGCCGCAGGGCGGCGGCCATGCCGAGGGGAATGCCGATCAGCACCGAGAAGAAGATCGTCAGCCCCAGCAGGATCAGAGTGTTGCCCAAGGCGGGCCACATGACGGTCAGCACCGGTTGGGCGTACAGGCGGGAATAGCCGAAATCGCCCGCGAGGGCGGCCTGCGCCCAGTTGAGATAGCGTTCGTAGATCGGTTTGTCCAAACCGTAGAGCGCGCGCAGGCGTTCGGCGTCGGCAGACGTCATCTTCGGATCGGCGGCGATCATCATGTCGATGGGATCGCCCGGCATCAGGCCGATCAGGCCGTAGATCACGAACGACATGATCGCGATCACCAACGCCGTCTGTCCGAAGCGCCACAGGGTAAAGCGGATCACGACGGCACCTCGTTCTTGAAGTGGCAAGACGCCGTGTGGCCGGATCGGCCGGCGACGGGCTCGAACGCGGGAGCATCGGTTCTGCACACCGCTTGCGCGATGGGGCAGCGTGGATGGAACGTGCATCCGGGCGGCGGCGTCAGCGGCGACGGCGGATCGCCCTTGAGCTTGGGGCCGTGACGGCGCTTGCCGACGCCGTGCACGGGTGCTGCTTCCAGCAGCGCGCGCGTATAGGGATGGCGCGGATCGGAGAACAGGGTTCGGGTTTCGGCGTGCTCGACGATCTGGCCCAGATACATCACGGCGACCTCGTCGGCGATGTAGCGGATCACGGTCAGGTTATGGCCGATGAACAGGTACGTGAGCCCGAGCTTTTCCTGGAGGTCCTGCAGCAGATTCAACACCTGGCTTTGCACCGAAACGTCGAGCGCGGAGACGGGTTCGTCCAGGATCATCAGGTGCGGCTCGAGCGCGAGCGCGCGGGCGATGGCGATGCGTTGGCGTTGCCCGCCGCTGAACTGATGCGGATAGCGGTTCATGATATCCGGCTGCAGGCCGACCGCTTCGAGCAGCGATGCCACTCTGTCGCGGCGTTCCTTGCGGGTGCCGATGTTGTGGATCACGAGCGGTTCGGCGATCAGGCCGCTGACCGGCATGCGCGGGTTGAGCGAGGAATAGGGATCCTGGAACACCATTTGGATGCGGCGGCGCAGGGGGCGCAAGCGGCGGCGGCTGAATTGGGTGATGTCCTTTCCTTCGAACGTCACCGTGCCCGATGTCGGCGGGATCAGGAGCGACAGCGCGCGCACCAGCGTCGTCTTGCCGCAACCGGATTCGCCGACCAGGGCCAGGGTCGTGCCCGATTTGAGATCGAGGCTGACGTCGTGCACGGCGCGCACGGTTTTATTGTGCCCCGCCTTGAAGTGTACGGACAGGTTTTTCGCTTCGAGGAGCGGCGTATGATCCATGATCGTTTCCGTCATGTGCTCGTCCGTCATGGCGTCGCCTTCCAGCAGGCGGCGGTGCGGCCTTCGCCACGGTTTTCGCCCATGGCCAAGAGGTCGGGCTCGGCGCGGCGGCATTCGTCGTCGGCGAGCGGGCAGCGGTTCGAGTAGCGGCAGCCTTTCGGGAGCGCCGTCAGGCTCGGCACCTGGCCGGGGATCGTCGGCAGACGCTCGCGATGTTTGCCGGAAACCGGCAAGGTGTCGATCAGCCCCTTGGTGTAGGGATGCTTGGGATCGGCGAACAGTTTTTCGGTCGGCGCGTGCTCGACGATGCGGCCTGCGTACATCACCATTACGTCGTCGGCGAACTCGGACACCACGGCGAGATCGTGGGTAATGAAGAGAATCGCCATGCCCATCTGCGCCTGCATGTCCATGATGAGATCGAGGATTTGCGCCTGAATAGTAACGTCGAGCGCCGTGGTCGGCTCGTCGGCAATAAGGATATCCGGTTCGCACACCAGCGCCATCGCGATCATGACGC
>JAVJPD010000449.1:0-3556 GCA_040216475.1 Rhodospirillales bacterium | reverse complement strand
GCGGTGATCGAACTGATGATGAACCCCGAACACATCACGACCGGGGCGACCCTGAGTGCCATTCGGGAAGCATCCCTGAAAGCCGCGACATAAGGTGAATGCCACGCCGCGTATCTGGCTGCTGATCGACGACCGGGCCGGCAACGCGGGCCAATGCCGGGGCGTCGGCGCGGCGCTCGGCATGGCATGCGAAGAAAAGCCGATCCGCTATTCCTGGGCGGCGTCCTTGCCGAACGCGCTGCTCGGCGCATCGTTCTGCGGATTGGACGCGGCAAGCCGAGCGAGCCTCGTTTCGCCGTGGCCGGATCTGGTGATCGCGGCGGGGCGGCGGACCGCGCCGGTCGCGCGCCGGATCAAGCGCCTTTCCGGCGGCGCGGCCAAGCTGGTGCAGATCATGGACCCGGGCACGGCGGGAGCCGGCGACTTCGATCTGATTGCCGTGCCGACGCACGACCGGACGGACAACCGGCCCAACACGATTCCGATCACCGGCGCGCCGCACGGTATGACACGCGAACGTCTCGATGCCGCCGCACGGCAATGGCGGGCGGCATTCGAGCATCTGCCGGAACCCCGGATCGCGCTGATCGTCGGCGGCAGTACCCGGCGGCGCGCTTTCACGGCCTCGATGGCGGGCGAGTTGGGGGCGATGGCCTCGGCGATGGCGCGCGCGGCGGGGGGGTCTCTGCTGATCACGACGTCGCGGCGGACCGGTCCGGCGGCGGCAAGCCTGCTTGCGGCCATCGACGTGCCGAGGTACGGTTTCACGTGGGGAAAAACGGGTGAAAACCCGTATGCCGGTTACTTGGCCTTGGCCGATGCCATCGTCGTGACCGGCGACTCCGTTTCCATGTGTTCGGAGGCCTGCGCGACGGAGAAACCGGTTTACGTTTTTGCGCCGCCGCCGTTGATAACGGAGAAACACGCGCGTTTTCTGCAATCGCTTTATCAGGGGGAATACGCCCGGCCGTTCACGGGCGTTTACGAGATGTGGTCGCACCCGCCGTTGAATGCCGCGGCGGATATCGCGGCGGCGATCCGCTCCCGATTGGGATTTTAAGACGTTTATTTTTAAGGAATTGAAAGGTCATGTGTAATTTTGACGTCGGTTTCGAGGTGATTTCCTCGCCGGGCGCGTTGAAGTATCTGCCGCGCACCCTGCGAAACCTTTCCATCCGCAAACCGTTCGTGATCGCCGATTCCCATATCATGGGCACGCCGTTGTTCGAATCGTTCAAGAACGTGGTGCCGCGCGATTTGATCGCGACGGTTTTTTCCGACGTGCCCCGCGAACCCGATGAGGAGACGGTCATCTCCGCGTTGGCTCTGTATCGGGCGACCCGAAGCGACGGCCTGATCGTCTACGGCGGCCGTTCGGCGCTCGATACCGGCAAGGCTTTGTTGTTGCTGGCGTCCCAGGACGGGCCGCTGTACCGTTACGATCACCGGGACAGCAACCCGAAGGAGATCGACGCCGACAAGCCGCCGTTCATCGCGATTTCGCTGCCCGACGATCACCGCGAAGGGGTGCGGGAAATCGCTCTGGTCAAACTGCGCAACGGGCGCGAGATCGTCCTGAATTCATCGAACCTGCATCCGACGAAGCTCATCATGGATTTAACCCTGCTCGACAAACTCAAGAGGCCCGCATGATCAAGGAAAACCGCGTCAAGAAAGCGCTCAAGGAAAACAGAAAATGCTGCGGTATCCGCCTGACGGTGCCGTCGCCGGGGCTGGTCGAGATGATGGGGATGGTCGATCTCGACTTCGTATTTCTCGACGTCGAGCACGGCGTATTCGACACCACGGTCATCGAGGACGTGTGTCGGACGGCGGACCTCTACGACATCACCCCGATCGCGCGGGTGCCGGACATCACGCCGGGCACGATCAACCGGATTTTGGATCGCGGCGTGCGCGGCGTCATCGCGCCGCATATCGCGAACAAGAAGGACGCGCAGGATATCGTGAACGCCTGTTATTTCGGCCCTCTCGGCGAGCGCTCCTACGGCGGCGGGCGCAGCTCGAACTATCAGGTGAACATCGACGATCTGCCGGCGTATCTGCAGGCGACAAACGAACAGATGTGCATCGGCGCCATGATCGAGACCAAGGAAGGCGCCGACAAGGTCGAGGAGCTGCTCGAGGTCGAGGGCATCGACTTCTTCATGTTCGGCCCCGCAGATTTCGCTCAGGACATGGGCTATCCGGGCCAGTTGAAGCATCCCGAGGTGATGAAGGCGGTGGAGGCCACGACGGCGAAAATCCACGCCGCCGGCCGGAAGATGCGCGAGGATTTCATGATCCAGAAGAACCTGTCGGGCATTCTGATCGGCGCCGCCCGCGACATGGTCAAGCAACGCGACGCCTGATCGGCCCCGGATCAATCCGTTCGTATCGCCGTTCTCTTAAACGGTATTCCGGGTTTACGCCGCCGGTTTGCGGATCCGCGGCCGCGCCAGGGTACGGATGTCCGTCCAGCCGTAGATGCAGGCGGGCAGGGTCTTGCCGGCGAAGGGATGCTCGCGCCGGGCCACCAGGTGCGCGCCGAGGGATTCGTAAAAGAACCGGTTGGCGTTCTGCTCCAGCACTTCGACGCAGATCGAGTCGTAGCCCTTGCGGTAAACCCGCTCGGCGCCGGCGGCGCACAAGCGTTTGCCGATGCCTTGTCCTTGCGCCTCGGGATGGACGTAAAGCTCGAACAGTTCAACCGCGAACGGCAGGTTCGGCAGCCGCGTCGGTCCGAACGTCGCGTAAGCCGCGATCCGTTGCGGCATGGAGCTCAGGCTTTGGCCGGTCAGGGCCACGAGCGGCGGCCAGGCGCGCTCGCGCCGGATGCGGCGCTGCCAGCGGGCCTCGCACAGCGGAACTTCGAGCGTTTTAGTCAGGTAGGACGCGGGCAACACGTCCGGATAGGTGTCGCGCCAGGCGTCGACCTCGACCCGGGCCAGGCCGGGGGCGTCGACGGCTTTCGCGGGACGGATATGGATGAAGTTCACGGGGCCCTCGGCAAGCGTGTTTCGGCCGGCCATGGTAGCGGTTTCTGCTCCTTCGGTATAGGCTTGGTTCGCGGCGGCGCTCCGGCGAATACTTAAAATTTTAGAGAATTTTTATGTAAAGATTCCGGCAAATAATAATATTGCTGAAATATAACACGCCATTTAGTCTTCTCTAGTATTTTAGGTTACTTGCGGCCCGTTCGCGGCGCCGCGGGAACCGCAACCCGAGAGGCGCAAATGGTGCTGGGTTTGGCCGATTGCCTTAAACGCCTGTGCAGGGACACGCGCGGCACGCCGGCGATCGAGTTCGCGTTCGCCGCGCCGGTCATGTTCCTGATGCTGATCGCGACGCTCGAGATCGGCATGGTGCTGTTCGTCACCACCCTGATGGAGGGCGCGCTGCGCGACGCCTCACGCTACGGCATCACCGGCGCGGCCGGTGCGGGCGGGGTTTCGCGCACCGAGCAGATCATCGCCATCGTCGGTAATCGCACCATCGGCCTGGTCGATCTGAACGAGGCGAACATCGAGCTTCTCGTCTATCCGGATTTCGGCAG
>JAVJPD010000448.1:0-12179 GCA_040216475.1 Rhodospirillales bacterium | reverse complement strand
TGCCGCAGCACGTGCTGCGCTTCTGGGAAAGCAAGTTCAACCAGATCCGGCCGCTGAAGCGGGGCGGCGGGCGGCGCTACTACCGCCCCGAGGACGTCACCCACCTGAAGCAGATCCGCAAACTGCTCTACGATGAAGGCTACACCATCAAGGGCGTGCAGAAGCTGCTGCAGAAGAACGGCACGAAAACCGTCGCGCTCGAAACCAAATCCGACGCTGACAAAAAACCCCTGACCGTGGTCGCCGAAACCCCGGCGCCGGTATCGCCGGCTCTCGATCCGGCGATGCGGCAATCCCTCGAAGCGGCCCTCAAGGAACTCGAGGACCTGCGCGCGCTGCTCAAGGCCCATAAATCCTGAGAAAAATCCCGTTTATGTTCAATTGCGCCGCCCAGGCCTCCCGCGTATAGTGCGCCCGGCGGAGCCCCGTTTTTGCCGTAAGGCTTTCCGATCGGAGCGTAGCGCAGCCTGGTAGCGCACTTGACTGGGGGTCAAGGGGTCGTGGGTTCAAATCCCGCCGCTCCGACCATTTTCCGGGGTTCGGCCCGCCCATCTCCTTTAAACCGGGATGGGCGTTTTCATGTCCGGCGGCCCTTTTGCGGGAAGCCGATCATCCGAGCAACCGACAGACCGAAGAGAGCGATCATGACCGATGCCCCGTTGACCCAAGCCGAGCTGGATGCCCTTAAGGCATTCGACACCCCGACCGTCTGCAACGCCCTCGAGATCGTCGTGCCGGAACGGCGCGGCCATGGCTACACGGTCGAGCCGCTATTCTGCGCCCGGCCCGATCTGCCGTCCATCGTCGGTTACGCCCGCACCAGCACGATCAAATCCATGGAGCCGGTCGATTTCGGCTCGGTGGCGCTGAAGCAAAAACGCAAGGACTGGTACGCCTACGTCGCCAAGGGCGGCCCGACGCCCTCGATCATCATGCTTCAGGATATCGATCCGATCCCGGGCTACGGCGCCTTCTGGGGCGAAGTGCAGTCGAACATCCATAAGGGGCTCGGCGCCCTCGGCACCGTGACCAACGGCTCGATCCGCGATATTCCGGTCTGCGCTGAGGGGTTTCAGATGCTGGCGAAGGCGGAAGCGCCGTCGCACGCCTACGTACACAACGTCGAGTGGGACATCGAGATCACGGTCGCCGGCATGACCGTCAAGCCCGGCGATCTGGTCCATGCCGACCGCCAGGGCGCGGTGGTGATCCCGTCCAACGAGGCCGCGCGCAAGATCCCCGACGCCGCCCGGCTGATCGCGAAGCGCGAGGCGGTCATGATCAAGGCCGCCCAGCAGCCCGATTTCGACTTCGACAAGCTGGTCAAGGCCATCGGCGACGCCGCCGAAATTCACTAAGCCTTGCAGGGCGGCCCCGGGCCGACCTATTTTCGAAACATGGTGATCCCATGGGCATGACGGCGGTCGAGAAAATCCTGGCGCGCGCGAGCGGAAAGGAGTCCGTCCGCCCCGGCGATATCGTCTACCCGAAGCCCGATTTCATCCTGGTGCACGACGGCCTGATCGCGCCGAGCAAGCAGCAGCTCGACGCCCTCGGCATCACCCGGCTGCACGATCCGGATAAAATGATTTTCGTGACCGATCACGAGGTCATTCAGCTTTCCGAACGCTCCATCGAGCGCATCCAACAGAACCGGGATGCCGCCAAGGCATGGGGGGTGAAGCGGTTTTACGATGCCGGCCAGGGCGGGCACGGCCATCTTTTCCCGATGGAGCGCGGCATCGTCACCCCGGGCACGTTCTATTTCGACAACGACCGCCACTGCACCAGCGTCGGCGGCATGGGCGCGGTGGGTTTCCGGGTCGGCGCCGAGATCATCACCGTGCTGGCGACCGGCACGGTCTGGACCAAGGTGCCGAGCACGCTGCGCATCACTTTAAAGGGGAAGCTGCAAGAAGGGGTTTATGCCCGCGACGTCGGGTTCTATTTGGCCTCCGGGCTCAAGGACGGCGGCTTCCTCCAGGTCGAGATGGATTACCGGGTGCTCGAATTCGCCGGCGATCTGGAACAATTCCCGCTGTCCGAACGGGTCGCGCTGACCAACTCTCCCACGGAAATGCGGGCCTACGCCGTGTTCGTGCCGCCGTCCGACGAGATCATCGCCTATGCCCGCGCGCGCGCCGAACGCCCGTTCGAGCCGATCTTCAGCGATCCGGACGCCGCGTTCGACGGCGACATCGAGGTCGATATCTCGAAGTTGGAGCCGCAGATCGCGATCACCGGCAGCCCGGCCAATGCGGTCAACATTTCCGAGGTTACGGGCAAGCCCATCCAGCATGCCTTCATAGGCAGTTGCGGCTCTGGCATGTGGGACGATCTCGTTACGGCGGCGAAAATATTGGCCCATAGACGCCTCGCGCCCGGCGTGCGCCTGTTCGTCGTGCCCGGCACGGAAGACTCGATGAAACGGTTAACCGCGGAAGGGTTGATGGGCACCTTCGTCGAGGCCGGCGCGTTCGTGTTGCCCGCCGGTTGCGGGCTGTGTTCGAGCAATCCGCTCGGGCCCCTGAGCGCGGGCGAGGCCTCGATTTCGACCGCTTCGGCTAATGAACGCGGCCGCTTCCGGGGATCGCGGGAAGCCGAGATGTATCTGGGTTCGCCCGCGACCGTGGCGGCCTCGGCTATTGCAGGCAAGATCACCGATCCGCGCGAGGCGATAACCCCATGAGCAGCGATAGGCGTAACGATATTCAGTGGCGCCTGCGCGGCACCTGCCACAAATTCGGCGATAACGTGCCGCACCTGGACGGCGTGGTGCCGGAATGGATCGTCAACGGCCGCCATTTCGAGCCCGCCGAAATCGTTCCGGAACTGTTCGAGATGATCCGGCCCGGTTTTCACAAGCAGGTCGAAAAGGGCGATATCGTCGTGACCGGCAAGAATTTCGGCATGGGTCCCAAGATGAACGGCTACATCGGCATGCAGGCTCTCGGCCTCGGGTTGCTCTGCGAGTCGATGCCGTTCCTGGCTTACCGGGCGGCACTGGGGTGCGGCCTGCAGGTGATGGATCAGTGCGCCGGAATCACGGATATGGTCGAGCAGGGCGACGATATCGAGATCGACTTCACCACCGGCGAGTTCGTTAACCATACCCGCGATATCCGGGCGAACTTCGAGCCGATCCCCGAGTCCTTGCGCGACATGATCGTCCTCGGCGGCACCCAGGGGTGGCTCAAACAGTGGTGGGAAGAACAGCAATCCCAAGCCTGAGCGATCATAATCGGCTTTAATCCTTTTGCGGTTAATTCGTGCATTTCCGTGATTATCGTCTTCCGCGGCCTGACCCGAACCGGTAAAATAGCCGTCAAATAACGGGTTAATTATCGGTGCCGATCAATGAATGAGATATTCGCCTCTCCCATACTGGTTCCGAACGGTGGTTTCCGCTGGGTAAAGGGCGTCACAGCGGATAAAAACCGCCCCGGCGTGTTCCTCACCAACGGCATTCCCAAAGGTACAGGCTTCAAGGGCCGGACCTTTACCCTCGATCAAAATCCGGTCCTGTTCCGCCAGTTCGCCGAGCTCGACCCCGAGCCGGCAAAAATACGCTTATTCGCCAATCAATGGGGATCATTCGATTCCGTCGTCGCCGAGCCGATCAAGGTGGCGGGGCATAAAAGCATTTATTTCGGCTCGCGGGCGGAAGCCTGGCGGGGCGAAATCCGCATGATGCAGCAGACGCTCAAAACCCTCGAGACGGCCAAATCCGGCGACGACGCCCGCAAGGCCCTCGAAACCCTGAACAAGCGCCTGAACCTGCTGGCGCGCCCGCGCATCCAGCTGAACGACAAGCGCACGGCCCTGAACCTGAGCCTGCAGACCAGCGGCGTTCTCGGAGTCGTTTGGGCGCAACTCGCGCGCTTCATCGACCAGAAGAAGATCCATCTGCGCTGCGCACACTGTACGGAATGGTTCGAGGTCCAGGCCCAGAAGCGGGGCATGGCCAAGCATCAAAAATTCTGTTCCAAGAACTGCGCCACCAATGCCTCGCGGGCCCGGCGGCGGCCTCGCCAGCCGGCCCGAACGCCCGCCCACCCGCAAGCCTGATCGTTCAGTCTTTACATTACCGACTTCCTTTTTCGTGCTAAAAGCGTTTCCGGGTCGCGCATGATCGCGGCCCCGCGGGGGTAGGGGGCATGTCAGTGGATAAGGGTCATAAGCCGGCCGCGGCGGAACCGCATCCCGTCCCCTTCAACGAGGCGTTCAAAGTCTGGCTGAAGATCGGCCTGATCAGCTTCGGCGGACCCGCCGGACAGATCGCGCTGATGCACCGCATCCTGGTCGAGGAAAAGCGCTGGATCAGCGATCACCGGTTTCTGCATGCCTTGAACTACTGCATGCTGCTGCCCGGGCCCGAGGCGCAACAACTGGCGACCTACATCGGCTGGCTGCTGCACCGGACCTGGGGCGGTCTCGTCGCCGGCACGCTCTTTATCCTGCCGGGATTCTTCGTGGTGCTCGGGCTCAGCACGCTGTATGCGGTCTACCAGGAGCTGACCGCGGTGCAGGCGATCTTCTTCGGCATCAAGGCCGCGGTGCTGGCCGTGGTGATCCAGGCCGTGGTGCGCATCGGCAAAAACGTGCTCAAGAACGCCGCCATGATATCGCTCGCCGCGTTCGGCTTCATCGCCATCTTCTTTTTCAACGTGCCGTTCCCGATCATCGTCATCGGCGCCGGCGTCATCGGCTATATCGGCGGCCGTTATCGGCCCGAGACCTTCGTCGTCATCAAGGGCCACGGCGGACACGGCGGACATGAGGTCAAACGCGCCGTCGTCGACGAAATGATCGAAACGGGCAGGGCGGATCACATCCGCCCGTCCGCGGCCAAGGCCATCACCGTCACCCACATCAGCCTGTGCCTTTGGTTCGCGCCGGTCGCGCTGGCGTTCGTGCTGCTCGGCGAGGACAGCGTGTTCGTCGATATCGGCGCCTTCTTCAGCAAGATGGCCGTGGTTACGTTCGGCGGCGCCTACGCGGTGCTGGCCTACGTCGCGCAGGAAGCGGTGCAGTCCTACGGCTGGCTGCAACCGGGCGAAATGCTGAACGGCCTCGGGCTCGCGGAAACCACGCCGGGGCCGCTGATCCTGGTAACCGAATTCGTCGGCTATCTGGCCGCCTACCGTAACCCGGGTCCGTTCGGCGCACTGGGCGCGGGCACGCTCGGCGCCTTCCTTACGGTGTGGGTAACCTTCGTGCCGTGCTACCTCTGGATCTTCCTCGGCGCACCCTACATGGAAGCCGCCCGGGAAAATCTCCGGCTGTCGGCGGCCCTGTCGGCGATCACGGCGGTCGTCGTCGGCGTCATTCTCAATCTCGCCGTCTGGTTCGGCCTGCATGTATTGTTCGCCAAAGTGCAGACCGTCCAGGCCGGGCCGCTGCGCCTGTTCGTGCCCGAAATCGCCAGCGCCGATCTCGGCGCGCTGGCGCTGGCGCTGCTGGCCTTGTTCGCCTTGTTCCGGCTGAAATGGGACATGCTCAAAACCCTGGCCGCCTGCGCGGCTCTCGGCGCGGCCCTGTTCCTGTCGCTCGGATAACTCTAATTCATTGGTTTCAAAAGAAAATTGGCCGACGCGCGAAGCGCCGGCCAAAGTTTGTGCTCTTCAGGGAAGGGAAGATTCACAACGGAATCTTTCCTGACGCCTAAAATGGCGCATCACGGAAAAATCCTCTGTGACGGCGGTCACAATGGATCGAATTTTCGCCAAAAAAACATAAAATTCTTGAGAACAAATCATAAAGCATTGTTTTTAAATGCTTTACGAGCCCGGCCAAAACCGGGCCGAGGCCGGTTTTTTCTCGGCCGCGCGACGGCCGCACAGGGACTCGATCTCATCGAGGATGGCCGGGATATCCTCCGGCGTGACCCCGAGATAGAATTTGCCGCCCGGCGCCAAACGCATCGACGGCCCGTGCAGGCATTGTCCTAAACAGCGAATCCGTTCGAGGGCGATGTTCAAGCGCCGCGTCTCGATACCGGCGGCAAGAGTATCGGCCAGCGCCTCGCTGCCTTTCTCCGCGCACGAACCTTTATCGCTTTGGAAGCGGCGGTTGACGCAAACGATCAAAGTGGTCGGCGGATCGCTCATCGCAAAGACAAACGGGGAAGTCGGGTTAATGGGCGTCGTTCGCCGTCAGCACTTGGCGTCCCTGATCGGTCAGGCGGCAGACCAGCCAATCCGGCTTCGTCGGATTGGCGAACCAGGGCTCGCACCAGCCTTTTTCCAAACAGCTGCGGACCGTGCGGTCGCTGACGCGTTTGCCGTTCCGGTCGAACAACGGCAATTTGCCGCCCGCTTGGGAAAGGCCGCGCTCGAGCCAGCGGCGTTGCACGTCGCTGGGCGGGCCGCCCGCGGCTTTATCCGCGAGAGGTTGTTTCGACGTGCCGCTTGCGTGCTCATCCATGAACGCCGCCCCCATCCGATCGACATCAATAACTTAGAGCCGATTCACATGGTTGTCGGATCGCTCATTGCCAACCATTTGGCATGGGCCAAAATGCTGATTCCGACGAACCATGACCGGCTCTAATGACGCTGCCGAGCGCGCATGGTACGGTAGTTTCCGATTCACGCCAAGCAAAAGAGACCGGACGAACGATGACCTACAGGCTCATATACGTAACCTGCGAAACCGGGGAAGAAGCCTTGAAAATCGGGCGCACGGCGGTCGGCGAGCGCCTGGCCGCCTGCGCCAACGTGCTCGGGGACAGCACGTCGATTTTTCGTTGGGAGGGCGCCGTTCAAGAAGCCGGCGAAGTCGTCCTGATCCTGAAAACCCGGAGCGATCTCGTCGCGGCGCTGACCGAGCGCATCAAATCGCTACACGGTTATACGTGTCCGTGCGTGATCGCGTTGCCCATCGAAGGCGGCAACGAGGCGTTTCTATCCTGGATCGGCGAGGAAACGAAAAAAGAATAATCGGAAAAAAGTTTACCGGCCGACGATCCCGGCGATATCGCGCGCTGCCGCGATGTCGTCGCGGTCGGGATCGAACGTCGAGGCGATCGCTTGGGCCAAGGGCGTCAGCAACTTGATGTCCTTGGCGGGCGGGCTTTGCCGGTTACCGCCGATTTCCATCGCCACCTTGCTCAAGGATTGGCACAGCTCCGAAACATGTTCGTACTTGGTGCCGATGAGACGGCGGCTGATATCCTGCGCGACGTAAAGCAGCCGGTCGAGATGGGCATTGATCTCGTCGTCTAATTTTCCCGATTCCAATGCCGGCACCAGCCGTTCGACCAGCCATTCGATCTGAAAGGCGTGACGTTCGAGTTTCTGAATATTGATCTCGGCGATGGCCCGGTTGATTTCTTCCTGGGAGATCACGGCGTCGTCCCGGCCCGTGACCTTGACCCGCAAACTGTTCGGCACCTGCATGAGCGGAATCTTACTGTCGCGGTCGCTGGATTTGCGGCGGTCGGGGCCGATGTATTCGCTGGTCACGACGAACGGTTTGCGGGCGCGCACCAACGATTCGATCCGCGCGATCAGATGACCGGAAGAAAGAGGTTTCGGCAACAAGTCGTCGGAACCGGATTCGATGACGCGTTTCACGAGTTCCGCGGTCGGATCCCAGGTCGTCGCGATCACCGGCAGGAAGGGATTGCTGCCGACTTCGTTGTGGCGCAATTCGTGTATCAGCTCACAAAAGTCGCCGCCGGAAATATTCGAATCCGAAATGAGCAGATCGGGCGTTTCTTTTTCGAGCAGGCTTTGAATGTCCGTGGCGCTCGCGCCCTGGATGAAATTCTTGAAGCCCGCATTGCTCAAGATCGTTTTGATCGTGTCCCGGATAAAACGGTCCGGGTCGACCAAAAAAATCACGACATTATCGAAGGAAAAATCCTCGGCCATACTGTATTGAAAGCTCCAGCCCGCTAACCCTTGCTTGATCTTCCATCCTAATGGGACAGAGGGATATCCGTCACGGAAATACGACGATTATGTCCCTCTAACCTATTATGAAAATGGACCAAAATCCGAAAACCCGCGCATTACGCCGATTTCACGCGGATTGTCGCCACCGCCTGCGCCGCGATGCCTTCGCCGCGGCCGGTGAAACCCAATCCTTCTGTCGTCGTTCCCTTGATATTTACGCGCGACGGATCGATGCGCAGGATTTCCGCGATCCGCGCCGCCATGGCGAAGCGGTGAGGGGAAACCTTCGGCCGCTCGCAGATCAAGGTCACGTCGGCATTCACGATCGAGCCGCCCTTGGCGGCGGCAAGATCGCGCGCATGGGCGAGAAATATGTCCGACGGCGCGCCGCGCCATCGTGCGTCGCTCGGCGGAAAGTGAACGCCGATATCACCTTCGCCGACGGCGCCTAAAATCGCGTCGGTCAAGGCGTGCAGGCCGACGTCGGCATCGGAATGGCCGGCCAGCCCCTGATCGTGCGGAATCGCGATGCCGCAGAGCATAACCTGATCGCCCGGCGCGAAGCGGTGCACGTCGAAACCGAAGCCGGTCCGGATATCGCCGCCGCCGATGAGGCGTTCGGCGCGTTCGAGATCGGCGGCCGTGGTGATCTTGAAATTATCCTCGCTGCCTTCGACCATGCCGACGGGCTGGCCCAAGCGTTCGAGCAGGGCGGCATCGTCGGTCAACGTTTCGCCGGCCAATCGCCGGTGCGCCGCCATGATATCGGCATAGCGAAAACCCTGCGGCGTCTGCGCCCGCCATAAATCGTCGCGCGCAACGGTTTCGCCGATGACGGAGTCCGATCCCCGTTTCAGGGTATCGCTGACGGCCACCGCCGGGATCGCGCCCGGATAATCGCGCAACGAGTCGAGCACCCGCCCGATTAGGGCGCGATCCACGAACGGACGCGCCGCATCGTGAATCAGCACCGTTTCGGCGCCCACGGCCTCGAGGCTTTCCAAGCCCAGGCGGACGGAGTCCTGGCGCGTTGCGCCGCCGCCGACGGGCTCCAGCAAATCGAGCGGCCCGACGGCGCGGTCGTAGAGGTCCCGGTCGTCACGATGGATGACCACGCGCACGGAATCGATGCGGGGATGATGCAGGAAAGCGGAAACGGTATGGCGCAACACCGGCTCGCCGGCGAGGAGGGTATATTGTTTCGGGAGCTCGCCGCCGAAACGGCTGCCCCGTCCCGCCGCCACGATCAATGCCGTACAACCGCCCATATCGCTTCGCTCGTCATTTGCCTATACTGCGCGCCGACAAGCTAGTCCGCCGGGCTCCCCTTGCCAAGAGGAAGCGGCGGGGAGAGAAACCGGATCGCCATGCACCACAGCCTTTTCTTCAGTCTGTCGGCCCTGACCGCCCTGATACCGGCCGTGCTGGTTTCGTGGCGGCGTGAACCCGCCCGCGACGGATTGTTTTGGATCGCCGCGGCGGTCGCCGTCGCGGGGCCCGCACTTTGGGTCTACATCCAGCTGACCGGCGGCGCTTGGCGCACCGGCCTGGCCTCGACATTGTGGGTCACCATCGCCGCCTGTACCGTCCTGTTCGCCGTGTTGGCCGCGATCAGCCGGGAAGGCTGGCGGCTCGCGGCCTTGTTTGCGCCGTACATGGTGATCGTCGCGGTGCTCGCGCTGATTTGGCAGCATGAACCGGGCCAGCCGGTCAGCCCCGATGCCCCGCTGCCGTGGCTTCAAATCCACATCGCCGTTTCGGTGACGACCTACGCCTTGGTGACGCTCGCCGCCGTCGCGTCCTTGGCCGCCTTTCTGCAGGAGAAAGCCTTAAAGCGCCGGCAGCCGAACCGACTGACCCGGCTTTTACCCTCGCTCGCCGACTGCGAGAACCTGACACTGCGCCTATTGCTGATCGGCGCGTTCGTCCTGGCCATCGGCCTGATGAGCGGCATGGCGATCCAATACGCCGAAACCGGCCTGTTCCTGAGCCTCGATCACAAAACCGTTCTGACTCTGACGGCTTTCCTCGTCATTCTGGGGCTGCTGCTCGCCCATTACGTCAGCGGGTTGCGGGGGCGGGCGGCCGCCCGGTTCGTGCTTCTGGCGTATTTGCTCATGACGTTGGGCTATCCGGGGGTCAAATTCGTGACGGATGTGGTGCTTCGATAAATTCCGATTATTTTTTAATCGCGAATTGCGTAAAAATTGCGTTGCAACACAAACCATTTTGCCTAATTATTGGGCACTTTTTTCATAACGCGTTATAAAAGAATGATCATCCAGGTAGGATCCGTCCGTCTCGAGTCGAACGTGCTGCTCGCGCCGATGTCCGGCGTGAGCGACATGCCGTACCGCCGCCTGGTCAAGCGCTGCGGCGCCGGGCTCGTCATTTCGGAAATGATCGCCTCGCAGGCGATGGTGCGGGCCAGCCGGAGAAGCCTGAAAATGGCCAGCAATTGCGCCGACGAATATCCGATGTCGGTGCAGCTGGCCGGCTGCGATCCCGACACCATGGCCGAGGCCGCGCGGCTCAACGAGGACCGCGGCGCCGCCATCATCGACATCAATTTCGGCTGCCCGGTGAAAAAAGTCACCAACGGCCAGCACGCCGGTTCGGCGCTGATGCGCGACGAACTCAAGGCAGCGCGCATTCTCGAAGCGACCGTGAACGCGGTCAAACTGCCCGTCACGCTCAAGATGCGCACGGGCTGGGACGACGACAACCGCAACGCGCCCCGGCTCGCCAAAATCGCCGAGGCGTGCGGCATCAAAATGCTCACGATCCACGGACGCACCCGTTGTCAGTTTTATAACGGCAAGGCCGATTGGGGATTCATCCGTCAAGTCAAGGACGCCGTTTCGATTCCGGTGATCGGCAACGGCGATGTCGTCACGCCGGAAGACGCCGCAAATCTTCTCGCCGAGTCGGGCGCCGACGGCGTCATGATCGGCCGCGGCACGTACGGAAGGCCCTGGTTCATCCATCAAGTCGAACACTATCTCAAAACCGGCGTTCACTTGCCCGATCCGCCGCTGCACGAACAGAAATCCATCATGCTCACCCATTACAACGATATGATGAGTCATTACGGCATCGAAGCCGGCGTGCGGATCGCGCGCAAACACATCAGCTGGTACAGCAAAGGGTTGCCGAACTCGGCGGAGTTCCGCGCCGCCGTCATGCAGGCCGCCGATCCCAACCGGGTGAACGACTTGATCACCGACTTCTTCGATCCCCTCATCGATAAAATGGCCGCGTGATGAACGAATCCGTCGTCGTGTTGAAGAAAGTCCTGACCAGCGAGTCCGTCGAGGCGGCGGCGATCCTGAACACCTTGCCCTCCGCCGTCGTGGTGCTGCGCGAAGATAACACCATCACTTATTTGAACAGCATGGGCGAACAATTTTTTCGGTCGAGCGCGTCGCAACTGAAGGGTCAGGCGCTTACGTCGCTGGTGCCCGCCGACAGTCCGCTGTTCGGTCTGATCGAGCAGGTGCGCACTCATAGCCACGAAGTGGTGGATTACGGCGTCTTGCTGGAATCGCCGCGCATCGGCAAGCATCTCGCCGACATTCAGGCCAGCGCCTTGCACGAATTTCCCGGCTGGGTCGTGTTGATGCTGCAGGAACGCTCGATCGCCGCGCAGATCGACCGCCAGCTCACGCATCGCAGCGCGGCACGCTCGATTACCGCCATGTCGGCGGTCCTGGCGCACGAAGTCAAGAATCCGCTCTCGGGTATCCGCGGCGCGGCGCAGCTTCTCGAACAATCCGTCGACGCCAACGACAAACAATTGACCCAACTCATCCGCGAGGAGGCCGACCGAATCTGCGCGCTGGTCGACCGCATGGGCACGTTCTCCGGCGGCGCGCCGATGCAGGGCAAGCCCGTCAACATCCACCGGGTGCTGGGCCGTGTCGTCAAGCTGGCCAAGAACGGTTTCGGGCGCCACATCCGCTTCGTCGAGCTTTACGACCCCTCATTGCCGCCGGTGTTGGGCGATCGTGACTTGTTGGTGCAGGTGTTCCTCAATCTTTTGAAAAACGCATCGGAAGCCGCGCCGAAAGCGAACGGCGAAATCGTCCTGACGACGTCGTACCGCCACGGCGTCCGCTTTGCCGTGCCGGGGCGCGGATCGCGCGTTCACCTGCCGCTCATGGTGTCGATCCAGGATAACGGCGAGGGTATTCCGAAGGACATTCAGCCGTATTTGTTCGATCCGTTCATCACCTCCAAACCGAAGGGCAGCGGCCTCGGCCTGGCGCTGGTCGCCAA